>NZ_JACGAR010000012.1:0-57431 GCF_020137585.1 Campylobacter sp. RM12654 | reverse complement strand
GGATAGCAATAGCCAAGATAACAATGTATTTAACTTTAAAGTATTGCAAGGTGATGAAGGTGGATATTTCAACAACTTAACTGAAATTCCAAATGGTGGTAGAACATTTGATACTACTCCAACATTTGTTGGTAAATCAGTTGCTAATGATACAATAGTATTAGGATTTGTAAAAGCTAATAATGCAACAGGACAAGATGAATTAATTATGAAAGAATTCCAAGCTGCACCAGATGGAACATTTACATATACTCCTGATTTAACAAACAGAGTAGATGGTAGTGGTTGGGAAGTTGGAACATATAAAGTATATTTATCAAGCTTAAAAACAGGACTTGTTAAAGAATTTGCATTTACAATAGACCTAAATACAGCTAAAGATGAAGTAGCTAACGATAACAATGCTAATGTAGATGTGGTTGTTCCAAGTGAAGTTGTTGTAAGTAATAATCATATTACAATCAATGAAGGTATTTACTATCAAGCAAATAGCAATAGTGCTATTGAAAAAATTAATGGTTATGTAACTGATAGCGTAAGCCCAGTTATTACAGGAACTGCAAAACCAGGTTCAGAATTAATAGTAAATCTAGTTAATGATGCTACAGGTAAGGTTGAAAGCTGGACAAATATTAAAATTTGGGATAGCGGTAAATTTGAAATCGGCTTAACAGGTGAAAAAGGCAACTCATATCATTATGAAGTATTTGATTGTGTAGCGTGCAAACCAGTTGGCGAACCAGCAATTAGTCATACTTTTGAAATTAACGCTGGTAACTTTATTAACCTTAACCCAAGTGCAATTTTAGGAGATGATGCTGGAATTAGTATTCCAACTATTAAAGAAGAAAAAGTTGAAGCTAAAGATGAAACTAAGGTAAATGTTGGGGATATTTTAGATACTCAAAAAGATATCTTTAATGAAACTATAGCTCAACCAGCACAAGTTCAAGAAGGTTATATTAATCTAAAACTAGGTTCAGTTGCATTTGATGCAGCTTCTAAAGACTTAACACATTTAGATGAATTTAATAATATAAACCACCACTCTTAATATATAACTTGAGCTAGTAACAACTAGCTCAAGCTTTTATCTTTTTATAATCTTCAAAATTATTAGAATTTTAATTTAATTATTATTTTTTAAGTATTCAAGCTCAATTATTTTATATTTTTATTGGTTGTTATAAGTATATTTGTAGTGGGTGTATGTTATACATAGCAAAATTTTTAAAATATTTGATTGTAAAAATCACTTAAAGCTTTGTATAATAGAGTTTTAAAGCTTGAAAATTAATATATAAAACCATGCACTTATAACATATATATTTTTTATAAAACTTTACAAAATATATAATATAAATCCTATAAATGAGTATTTTTGTGATTTTGAATATGTTTTAAGGTTTTAGCTAGTGTTAAAATAAAGTTAAAAAAATATACTTTATAAAATTCCTTGAAATTCTAATACAACGCAGTTTTAAGTTAATTTCTAAAATAAATCAAATTCTAAAAATATCTTTAATTATAACTTAAAATATAGTTAAATTATATGATTTTTAATGAGTATTAATATTAAAAATTAATAATTTTATAAAGAAACTAATAATATGCTCAATGATTTAAAATATACGCATTTATAAAGAATACTAGCAACAAAATTAGTATTCACTTACAAAATTAAGCATAATAATATTTTTGCTTATGTGTTATTAATGAGATTTCGTATATTTTAAATTAGATTATTATGATTTGTAATTTTTATAAGAAATAAGAATATTTGATAAAATTAATCTAAAAGCAGTCTTTAAAGACTGCTAACATTATTTATAGTTTTTGATTGATTCTTCAAGTATTTTTGTAGCTTCAGCTATGCCTTTAAAATCTTGAACTTTTACCCATTTACCTTTTTCTAATGCTTTGTATGTTTCAAAAAAGTTTTTGATTTTTGCAAGTTTGTGTGGTGCTAGGTCTTCTAAAGATTTGATATTATCATAGCTTGGATCAATCTTGCTAACAGGAACTGCAAGTAATTTTTCATCCATACCACTTTCATCTTCCATAATTAAAACACCAATTAAACGGCAAGGAATAACAGCGCCTGCTTGAACTGGGTATTCATTTAATACAAGCACATCAACAGGATCACCATCAGCTGCAAGTGTATTTGGCACGAAACCATAATTTGCTGGGTAAAACATAGCCGAATACATAACTCTATCAACCATGATTGCTCCACTATCTTTATCTAACTCATATTTAATATTTGAGCCATAAGGAATTTCTATAACTGCATTTAATTTCTCTGCATTTCCACTTTTAATTTTTGTAATATCCATTTTTTTCTCCTTGATTAGATTTTTTTCTTAATTTCTTCACTCATATTTGCAACAATTTCTTCAATTGTGCGTTCACCGTTGATTTGTATATGTAGATTTTTTGCTTTATAAAAATTTAAAATATCAGCTAAAGGCTCGGTATATACTTTCATACGATTATTAAATACTTCTTCATTATCATCAGCACCCCTAGCACGACCTAAAACTCTATCTTTTGCTACTTGTTCGCTTACAAATACTTCAATAACAGCACTAAGATTTACTTCGTTTGATTTAGCTAATTCGCTATCAAGTGCGTGCATTTGTTCAACACTTCTTGGGTAACCATCTATTAATATAACATCACTTGGAGCTTTTTTAAGTGCGCTCATAATTGTATTTACAACTATTTGTAAAGGCACTAGATTTCCTTTTGAGATAAGCTCGTTTATTTGTTTTCCTAATTCGCTTCCACTTGCAACTTCAGCTCTTAATAAATCGCCTGTTGAATAGTGTGTGTAGTTTTCGTTTTTAGCAATTATGCTAGCATCAGTAGTTTTACCACTACCAGGTGCTCCTATAATTAAAAATAATTTTTTCATAGTGTTTCCTTTCATAAAATTAAATATCTAAAATTACTTTAGTTGCTACTGCAATTTGGTATAAAATCTGAGTTATTACACCGGTTACTTGAAGGTTGTAAGTTTCAATTTTAGGCAATACTAATACTGAATCTCCTTCATAAACTTTAGCATTTTTATCACTGCTAAAAGTTCCTAAGCTTATTTTATCTGCTTTTCCATTAGCGTGTATTAATAAAATTCTTTTTTTATCAGCTCTAGTATTTAAATCCCCAGCCATTTTAATATAATCTTTTATTTTTAATTTATCTTGATGAATAAATGCACCAGGAAGAGCAACTTCTCCTTGAATTACAACTAAATTATTTTTGCTAGGTATATTAATAACATCATCATTTTCAAGAACAATTGAAGAATATAATTTTTCATCATCAATTACGATTTGCCCTTTAGGCTCAATTGCTCTAGCTCTTTCAATAAACTTTAAAATATTAGTTCCCCAATTATCTCTAATTTTTGCTTCTTCTGAAGTAGCTGAAGTTGTGGTTAGCGCTAAGGTTTCTAACTCTTTTAGCTGGGCTTCAATTAATTTTTTTTGAAGAGCTGCTACGCTTTTTCTATACACTTGCACTGCTTGTTTATTAGATAAATCATTCATATTTAATAAACTAAGAGCTTCTTGCAATGTAGTTCCTTTATCTAAAACTAATGAATGTAAGCTATTGTGTTCGCCTTCAATTTTTATGTTTATTTTATCTGCTGTGTAATCTGGTCTAAATTCCACTTCATCGGCATTATTAATATATACATTTTCAAATTCACTTTTTTTATAAGCATTTATACGGAGTTTGTTATTTTCATCATAACTTTTTATGATTGCATTTGTTGCAGTTGGTTTTGCATTAGATAAAATAGCTAAATCATTTAATGTTTTTAAATTCTCTCCTAATTCAAATCTATAAGGCTTTAATACATCACCACTAGCACTTGCATAGCCATTGATTTGTTTTACTAAAATTACATCGCCATTCTTAAACATAGAATAATCTAATTTGCCATTTAATAAAAAATCATACAAGTCTATTTGTTTAATTAGTTGGTTGTTTCTTAGAATTTGAATATTTCTAAAGCTTCCATATTCAAGATTTATTCCACCTGCTTTATCAATGTATTGAATTAAAGAATCCGAGCTAAGCCCTTCATAAAGTCCTGGTTTATTTACATTTCCCGTAACAAATACTGAAATATTTTGGTAAGTATCCATATCTGCGTATGAATATACATTTGATTTATAGGTATTTCTTACTTTATTTTGAATAATATTTACTAAATCTTTATTGCTAACTCCTAACAAATGAATAACTCCAACTTGTGGAATAAATATATTTCCTTGAGAATCAACGCTTGATTTTTGTTGTAATTCTACTGCACCCCAAAGCTTAATATTTATTATATCTCCTATTGCGATTTTATAATCTGGATTATAAATATGTTTGCTAAATTGCTTAAAATTACCTGAGAATAGGTGTGCTCCAAATGTTTTATTATTCACTTGTTGTGATATTTCTTCTTGAGTATTATTTACTGCTATATTTGCTACATCAACTGCAAATGCTAATATTGAAAATACTAATATATAAAATATTTTTTTCATTAATATCTATGCTCCTCTATTATTGAATATGTAAATTTAATAATTCCAAAAACTAATGTTAATATAAAAAATACTGAGAATACATCATAAATTACATTTGGATATATTGCAATTTCTGATAAAACCGGCGAAGAAATTATAATAACTTGTTTTAACTTTTTATTAGCTTCTAGTCTTGATTTTTCATAAGATGCTAGGGCTAATTTATAAGCATCTTCAGCGAATTTTAATTTAAAACTAAGATTGCTAAAATCAATTGCTAAATAATTTAATTTGTCATTTTTATCTTTTGAAGTTAATTTATTAGCTTCTTTTTTTAATTGAGATTTTAGTGCGTCTAATTCTGATTTTAATGCTTTTACTTGCGGAGTATTTGAGTTTAAGTAACTATTTAACGTGGCAAGTTCTACTTCTTTTGCTATTATTTTTTCTTCTATTTGTGTTTTTATAGCTGATTGGGTTTTTGCTTGACTGACAGGGTCTAGCATGGAATTTGTATTTTGAAATTTATTTATTTCATCTTGGGCTTTACTTAGTTCTAAACTAGCTTTTTCTAATTCTTCTTTTGCAAAACTCATTTGTTCTCTTGCGATTTTATGTGATATTTCGTTTATGAAATTTTCACTTTCTTTTAAAATAGTATCAGCTATTTTTTTAGAATCTTCTGGAGAAAATGCGTTAATTTTAATACTTAAAAGTCCGGTAATATCATCATAAACTACCTTTATTCTACTTTGATAATATTTTAAAAAATCTTCTTTTATATCAAGATTTTTCAAAAATAATTCATAATCAATTTTTCCTTCATACATAGCCTTGATATTTATATCTTTTTGCAAAATTGCTAGCATATCGTATGAGTTTATATATTCTTTAAGATACATTATGTCTTCTTTAGATGAGCTATTTAGCCCTATAATTGGAATTAAAGACGAGCTTTGATTTTGCAAATTAGATGATTTAACAGCTATTTTTGCTGTGCTTTCATATCTAGGGCTTGCTAAAAAAGCAAAGTAAATTAGTGAAATTAAACTTAAAAGTAAAATTATCTTAAAGCTTGTAATAAATTTTATTATTCTTTTTTTCATTAGCAACTTTCTTTATATTTATTAATTCCTTCATCTACATCATCGTAGATTGTGGCTGTTCCGTTTTCTAGAAAAACTATTTTATCACACCAAGTTTTTATTTCGTTAATATCGTGTGAAACCATAATTACCTTTGATTTTGATAATTTTTCTTCATATATTGCACGGCTTTTTGCCCTAAAAGATGGATCGCCAACTGCTCCTGCTTCATCTATTAGATAATAATCAAAATCAAAAGCCATACTAAGACCAAATGAAATTCTACTTCTCATACCTGATGAATAGCTTCTAATAGGCTCATCAAAATAATCTCCAAGTTCAGCAAATTCTTTTACATATTCTATTTTTTCTTTTAAAGCTTCTCCACTATATCCGTAGATTCTAGCTATGAATTTGATATTATCTCTAGCACTCAAGCTTCCTTGAAATCCACCTGCAAATCCAACAGGCCAAGAAATACTCTTATCAATTATTACTTTACCACGATTAGGAATGTCAAGTCCACCTAAAATTCTTAGCATTGTAGATTTTCCTGCACCATTTTTTCCCATTAGACCGATTGAACAATTATCAGGAAAAGTAAAATTTAAATCCTTAAAAATATAATGTCTTTTCTTATTATTTAATATAAAATATTTTGTTAAATTAATAATTTTTATCATTTTATTCACTCACTGTACTTAATTTAATTTTATTTTTATTATAAAGATATAAACCGAAAAATAATGTAAGTGTTGTACAAACAATAGGATAAGTATAATTGATTTGTCTAATTTTTGGATATTCAATAAAATAATTTTGCTTAAGTAATTCTAAAATTTGTAAAATAGGGTTATACGCTAAATAATTAATATATTTTTCTGGAATAAACCATAACGGTACAACAACTGCTGAACCTATGTAAAACATTATTAATGTATATGTTATAACATTTTTAACAGCATCATTATTATAAAATAGAGCTGTAAAAATTAAACCAATTGAAAACGAAAAAATTGCAAACCATACAAAAATAAATAATACTTCTAATATATTATATGGTATCCAGTAATGTTGAAATAATTTTGAGCTTAAAAACATTAAAACAAATAATAGTATGAAATGTAATATAGCCTCCAATATTGCTCTACTGATTAAAACATGAATTGGCTTAACTGGTCTATAAGTAAATAATGTTCTATTGGAATCAATTCCGTTCATCATATTTATTATGATTTTTCTAAACATAAAATATGGAACTATTCCAGCTATTAGGACAAAAATAAAAGGCATTTGTGATATTGAACGCTCAATTACATAAACATATAAATAAGCGATTAAGCAAATTAAAATAGAAGGTTCTAAAACAACCCAAATATATCCTAATTTAGGATTTTGTCCAAATCTTGTTTTTAATTCTCTTAATAAAAGCGCGTTTATTATATACCACATTTAATTTCCTATTTCAAATTCTTTGAAATTTAAGTAAAAATTCGCATTATATTGATTGTTTTTTAATAAATACCCTTGGAATTTCAAGTATAAATCATAATCGCTTACGAAATTATGAGCATTTTGCCAAAAGCTATCAAGGTCATTTTTATAGACTAAACCATCTATATTATAAATTGCATTACCCAATACTATAGTAGGGCAATTATGATAAAGTGCTTGCATTCCCACCGTGCTATTTATACATATACAGCCTTTAGCATTTTTTAAAAGATTTGGGATATTTCCACGATGAATATAAAACACCTTATCATTTATACCAAGTCTTTTGGTAAGTTCATTTATAATATTTGAGTAATCAGTATATGCAATATCTAATGGGTGGTGTTTAAATATCAAAACATTATTATTCGCTCTATTTTTAGCAAATGATTTTATGGTTTTAACTATGAATTTTTTCATACCTTTGTCTTTAAAATGCTTTTTTATTTGACTATCGTTATGCACTTGAAGAACTGCTAAAAAGTATTTTTTGGAATATTTTTTAGCTAAATTATCTACATTTTTTTCTAAAATTGAATATTTAGCTTTTCTATAAAAATGTCTAAACCATCTAAAAAGCTCCATTATATTTAGTGGTCTATGATAGTTTTTGTTATTATAAAATACTTGAAATATAATGCTAAATGTATAATACATTAAAGCATAAAAAGCCATTATTTTAAAACTTGACTTAAATAGTTTTGAGTTTTCTTTATAAGTATTTAGTTTTTTATAATCATTTTTATTTTTACTCATAAGTGAGTTTGCATTAACGCCAGTCATTTCGCAAGTAATATAATTTGGCCTTAAATATCCTTCTTCAAATACATATATTTTTATATTTAGTTTTTTAGCTAAATTAATTGCTATTTCATGAATTGGCCTAGTATCGCCGAATAATATAATGCAAGTGATTTTATTGAGTTTATAAAAATTATCTAAGTATGATTTAAGATTGTTTAAACTTCCTTTGTAATTATATTTTGATGGATAAAATATAAAATCACCCGCCGTAAAATTAATTTTGTATATTTTATTGTTTTTATTAAGATATTTACTAAAACGCTTAAAAAAAGGCCCTAAAGGTCCTTGTAAAAATAAAATATTTTCATTATTAAATTTACTTATTAAACTATTTATATTCATACTTTCTTTCACTTAGAATACTACCCCCACAATTTAGTAATATTGAGCGTGGGGGGGGGTATTTTAAAATTTTTTAGTTATATTAACCTAAACTTATTAACTAATTAATTTTTAATTATTTCATCTAAAAGTTTAAAGGTAAAATCATTGATTTCTTTTAATTTATCTTCGCTAATACTTTCAAATCTAGCTACTAAATAAGGGCTAGTATTACTTGCGCGAAGTAGTGAAAATCCGTTTTCAAATTCTAATCTCACTCCATCAATTTCAATTAGCTTAGCGTTTAGATTAAGAGATTTTATTTTTTCTTTATAAGTATTTATTATATTAAATTTATCACTTTCATTTACTTTTATTTTTATTTCATTACTTGAATATGCTTTAGGTAAGTTGTTTAAAATATCAATAAAATTAGGATTTTTTAAATATAGCTCAATAATTCTTAGCATAGAATAAATCGCATCATCGTATCCATAATATTTGTCATTAAAAAATACATGTCCGCTAAGTTCTGCTGCTAAATCTACATTTAATTCTTTTATGGCTTTTTTGATATTTGAATGACCTGTTTTACACATTGAGCAAGTTCCTAGCTCGTTAATTTTATCAAAAATCACTTTTGAGCATTTAACTTCACAAAGGATTTTAGGATTTTTAATATTATTTGCAAATAGATAGCAAAGCTCATCACCTTTAATGATTTTATCTTTTAAAACACATACAATTCTATCAGCATCTCCATCAAAACCAAAGCCAAGTGTCGCAGTATTTTTAACATAGTTATTTTTATAAAGTGGAGTAGGGCAATGATGAGAAAAATTGCTAAAATTAAGCTCATTTTTAATAGCAAATAGATTTTCTTCTTCTGTTGGGTCTGGCTCGTGAGATTTAAACTCACCATCAAATTCACTAAAATAGTGAGCGTATTTAATATTTAAAATATCTAAAATGTTTGCTACAACTTCACAAGCTGCACCACTAGCTGTATCAATTGCTAGATTTATATTGGCGTTTTTAAGATGAGCGAATTTTTTTTGCAAAAACTCAATATATTTTGTTTTAATATCTAATTCTTCATATTCGGCATTTTCAATCTTATTATCAAAATCTTTTATGTGATTTGCAACTTCAGTATAAATATCACTAAGCTCTTTTGCAAAAAAACTTTCTTTATTTATGGTGATTTTAAAGCCATTGTATTCTTTAGGGTTATGTGATGCTGTTATCATAATATTTGCATCAATTTCATAAGCGTAATTGCTAAAATACCCAAGTGGAGTAGGAACAAGTCCAAGTGAATAAACCTTAATTCCTGCACGATTTAGCCCATAAATTAAAGCATTATTTAAGACTTTATTACTAAGTCTTGCATCATAACCTACGCTTACGCTTTTTGCGTTTTTACTAAGCATAATTTTACCTATTACAAAACCTAAAGCCTTAGTAAAACTAGGACTAATCTCAGTCCCAAAAATCCCCCTAATATCGTATTCTCTAAATATGTGTTTCATGTGTATTTCCTTTAAAAAGTTTTTTTAAAAAATAATAGGGATTTTTTCTAAACCTATTAAAAATAGTTTTTATTTTATTTGCCTTTATAGAATTAATATGTTTTGAAATAATTAAATTTGATATGTGAATTTCATTACTTTTTTTTGTTAAATTTATCTTTTTATTTGTATTCATGTATTTGATATTTTTTATTTTATTTATTAATTTTAATGATATATTTTTATTTATTACTTTAGAATAATTAATTATATTATTTTTTAATGAAAATTTATAAAATATTTTATTACTTTTATTATTAAAAAAATATGCTTTAAGTATTTCTTTTTTGTTTAAATAAACATTAAAAAAAATATCATTTTCTTGAATCTCGTAATAATTAAACTCTTTAATATTTTTACATTTATTATATATTTTTTTATATTTTTCTTTTATTGGATAGATAAAACAAAAATAATTATCTAAGTTATATTCCTGATTGTTACTATATAGCTCAATATTTCCCAAAAAAGGTAATAAATCTTTTAATTTTTTTATTTCAACTTCATCTCCACAAAATATACAATTATTTTTTCTAAAACTTAGTGGTTTTGGATGTTTACCTGATAAATCAAAATTATTAAATTTATTTTTATATATAATTCTATTATTATTTTTTTTATAAAAACTTGTATTTTTTGGTCTTTCGTGCCATAAGTGAACAGTGTATATATTATCATTTAAGCAATTGTTATATATGCTTTTTATAGCAAAATATGCCCTTAATCCATCATAAGAGTTAAAATCCCAAGTTCTTTTATCAACTAGATGGTTAGTAGGTTTTGGTATTATTCCTTCCTCATATATAAGTCTATAAAGCAAATCAAAATCTTCAAAACCATGTCCTTTATAGTCTAAGTCATTACCACCTATGCTGTAAAAATGGTGTTTGCTTACAACAATAAAAGAACTAACATGAGAATAATATTCAACTTTTGTTTTGTCGTTATGATTGAAATATTCATTTGCTAAGTTGTTTATTTTATAATCAAAATCTTTTGAGTTAAGTAATTTAACGCTAAAATCTTTATTAAGATAAAATACTGGTATGGTAAAAAAAATATTTTTTTTATTATTCATATGTAGTTGTTTGATTTTGCTAAATATTTTTATAAATAAATTTGTTGAAAATCTCAAGTCTATATCAACAAAACCTAAAAATTTATATTTTGCTATTAACGAACCATTATTTCTTGCCAAACCTGATAAAAATAAATTTTTGTTTGCGCTTATGTAAATTACTTTATATTTAAGACATAAGTTTTTAATCTCTTCTTTAAAATATATATTTGAGCCACACTCTGATATTATTAATTCTGTATTACTTAACTTACTATGATTATATAACACAATTAAACTTTCTAATCTATATAATGCTTGTATGTTTTCATGATTTTCTATACCTATTGGCACAATTAAACTTAATCCGTATTTATTTTCCATGAGTTTTATTTTAACTTTAATTGGTGATAATTGGGTTTAAGAAAGGTTATAATGAAAGAAGAATTTAAAACAGGAATTTGGGTTTTTGCAGATAGAAAAGATATGGCTAATGATAATGCTGAACATTTATATAGGTATATCAAAGATAATAATTTAAAAAAAGATATATATTTTATTTTAAATAAAAGTTCTAAAGATTATCCTAGGCTAAAAGCTGATGGATTTAAATTGCTTCATCCGCATAGTATTTTATTTTATTATATATTATTTAAATCTACTTGTATTATTTCATCACATCTTGATAATTATCTTTTAAGAGTATTTGGTAAAAATACTTTAAAAAATAAAAAAATGATATTTTTACAACATGGAGTTATAAAAGATGATTTATCTCATTGGCTAAATAGGTATAAAATAGATATTATGCTTACAAGTACTCAAGATGAGTATAATTCTATAGTTTATAATGATAATTATAAACTTAGCAAAAATGAAGTTATGCTAACGGGTTTACCAAGATTTGAAGCATTGAAAAAGAAAAGTAAAGAAATAAAAACTAAAAATATAATATTAATAATGCCTACTTGGAGAAATTCTTTAGTAGGTGGTATTGATAAAAAAAGCTATAAAAGAAAGATAAAAGATGTTTTTTTTGAAAGTGAGTATTATAAAAATTATTCTAAATTACTAAACTCCAATGAACTACAAGAGATTTGCAGAAAATATAATTATAAAGTTATATTTATGTTGCATTATGGAATGCTTAACTACAAAGATACATTTTGTTATAGTGATAATATTGAATTTATTAGTATTGAAGAAGATATACAAAAATATTTATGTATGGCAAAAATTTTAATAACTGATTATTCTTCTATAGCTTTTGATTTTGCTTATTTAAAAAAACCAATTATTTATTTTCATTTTAAAGAAAAGCAAAACACTCATTTTTATTCCGGTGGATATTTTTCTTATGAACATGATGGGTTTGGAAAGGTTTGTAATGTGTTGAATGAAATATACTATGAATTAGAACAAATTATTAAGAATAAATGTAATATAAACAAAAAATATAAAAATAGATATAATATTTTTAGGCATTGTAATGATATAAATAAAAAAAATTTTAAAATCATAGAAAAAATATTTTATTAAGTCAGTATTTATAATTATCTATATAATGACCTTAAAAATTTAAAAATAAGGTTTTATATGAATATATTAATCACTGGTGGAACAGGATTTTTAGGTGCAAATTTGTGTCACAGATTAATCCAACAAGGACATAAAATTATTTGTTTAGATAATGGTTATACAGGTAGAGATAGCAATATAAAGGATTTGTTTTCTAGTAATAATTTTTCTTTTATAAAGCATGACATTTGCGAACCATTAGCTTTAGATGATAAATTAGATCAGATATACAATTTAGCATGTCCAGCATCTCCACCTGCGTATCAAGGAAAACATGCTATAAGAACCACTAAAACTAGTGTTTTAGGTGCAATAAATATGCTTGAACTTGCTAAAACACACAACGCAACCATATTACAAGCTTCAACTTCTGAAGTTTATGGCGATCCATTAGAGCATCCACAAAAAGAAACCTATAGAGGTAATGTAAATCCAATAGGCATAAGGGCTTGCTATGATGAGGGTAAAAGATGTGCAGAGAGTTTATTTTTTGATTATCATAGGCATGAAGGGGTTGATATAAAGGTAATTAGAATTTTTAATACTTATGGACCTTATATGGATCCTAATGATGGAAGAGTTGTGAGCAATTTTATTTGTCAAGCCTTAAGTGGAAAGGATATTACAATTTATGGAGATGGTAGCCAGACTAGATCGTTTTGTTATGTAGATGACTTGATTGATATTATGATTATGGTTATGAATTCTTCTAAAGATTTTCAAGGCCCAATAAATACTGGAAATCCAGGAGAATTTACAGTAAAAGAATTAGCTGAAAAAATAATACATAAAATAAATTCTAAGTCAAAAATAATATATAAAGATTTACCATTAGATGATCCAACACAAAGAAGACCGGATATAACATTGGCTAAGAATAAATTTGGATGGGAACCTAAAGTAAACCTTGATAGTGGTTTGGATAAAACTATAGAATATTTTAAAACTTGTATAAATAATTTTAAAGGATAAAAATGAATATAGCCATTATAGGAACAGGATATGTTGGATTACCTACAGGAGTAGGGTTTGCTGAATTAGGAAATAATGTAACTTGTATTGATATAGATGAAAATAAAATTAAATCTTTAAAAGAAGGAAATATTACTTTATATGAAGACGGTCTATTGGATTTATTTTTAAAAAATACTAAAAATGGAAATTTAAATTTCACTTCATCTTTAGAAGATGGTGTTAAAAATGCTGAGATTGTAATTATAGCTGTTGGTACTCCACCACATCCAGTTACAAAAGAAGCAGATATGAAATATATTCATGCAGCGGCAAAAGATTTAGCTAAATATTTGAATAATTATAAAGTAGTAGCTATTAAATCAACAGTTCCAGTAGGCACAGGTGATGAAGTTGAAAATATCATAAGACAAGAAAATCCAAATTCTGATTTTGATATGGTTTCTTTACCAGAATTTTTAAGAGAAGGTTTTGCAGTTTATGATTTTTTTAATCCTGATAGAATAGTTGTAGGGACTAATTCTATTAAGGCTAGAGAGGTTATATCTAGATTATATGCTGATTTTAAAGATAAAACTAATATTTTATATACAAATAGAAGATCATCTGAGACAATTAAATATGCATCTAATTCTTTTTTGGCTATGAAAATACATTTTATTAATGAAATGGCTGATTTTTGTGAACAAAGTGGGGCTGATATTTTAGAAGTGGCAAAAGGTATGGGGCTTGACACAAGAATAGGTAATAGATTTTTAAATCCTGGACCAGGTTATGGTGGGAGTTGTTTTCCAAAAGATACTTTAGCCATGGCTTATATGGGAAGACAATATAATATAGATTTAAGCTTGATTAACGCAGCGATAAAAGGCAACGATGATAGAAAAGATAAAATTGCTAATAAGATAAAATTAGAAGTAAAAGACATAAAAAATGCTAATATCGCTATTTTAGGTCTTGCATTTAAGAATGGAACAGATGATTGTAGAGAATCTCCAGCTATTGATATAGTAAATAAATTATTATCTGATAATTTAAATATTAAAGCATATGATCCAAAAGCTATGGATTTAGCTAAAGTTTTATTAGGAGATAAGATTAAATATTCTAATAATATGTATGATTGTATCAAAGATGTAGATTTGCTTGTAATATTTACTGAATGGGATGAATTTAAGGAGTTAGATTTAGAACAAGCAAGTAAATTAATGAGAAATAAAAATATATTAGATTTTAGAAATTTATTAGATAAAGATAGGGTTTTAAAGTCAGGCGTTAAATATAAAGGTGTAGGTAGATGAAAAATATTTTAATCTTTGGTGGTGCTGGATATATAGGTTCTTGTGCTGTAAAACATTTTTTAAATACTGGATATAATTGTATAGTAGCAGATAATTTAATCTATGGACACAAAGAA
Organism: Campylobacter sp. RM12654; assembly: GCF_020137585.1. NCBI lineage: Bacteria > Pseudomonadati > Campylobacterota > Epsilonproteobacteria > Campylobacterales > Campylobacteraceae > Campylobacter > Campylobacter sp. RM12654. Next base: position 42,597 of record NZ_JACGAR010000012.1, on the reverse strand, counting down.
GCTGTAGATATTAGAGCTAAATTTATACATGCAGATTTATTGGATTTAAATTCTTTAAAAGATATTTTTAAAAATAATAAGATAGATGGGGTGATTCATTTCGCAGCGTTTGCATATGTTGGTGAAAGTGTAGCTAATCCACAAAAATATTATCAAAATAATGTTGTTGGAACTATTAATTTATTAAATACAATGCTTGATTTTGATGTTAAAAAAATAATATTTTCTAGCACTTGTGCTACTTATGGTGAACCACAATATACACCAATAGATGAACAACATCAACAAAATCCAATAAATGCTTATGGTAGAACAAAATTAATGATAGAGCAAATTTTTTCTGATTATGAAAAAGCCTATGGGTTGCAACATATATCACTTAGGTATTTTAATGCTGCTGGTGCTATGGGTAATATAGGCGAAAGCCATGAGCCAGAAACACATTTAATACCTTTAGTTTTAAAGGCTATTAAGGGGGATATAGAATATATCAGTATTTTTGGAAATGATTACGATACTCCTGATGGAACTTGCATAAGAGACTACATTCATATAGAAGATCTAGCAAATGCTCATAGGTTAGCTTATGAGAAGCTAGGAGATTATAATGGATGTATAAACCTTGGAACAGGTATAGGAACAAGTGTAAAAGAAATCATAAAGGCAGCTGAAGCAGTAAGTGGTAAAAAATGTCCTGTAAAATATGCTCCTAGAAGAGCTGGTGATCCTGCAAGGTTATTTGCGGATAATCAAAAAGCTAAAAAAATATTAGGCTGGGGAATAAAGTATAGCGATATAAAATATATATTGCAAACAGCTTGGGAATGGGAAAATAATAGGAGATATTAATATGGAAAAAGTTAAATATCTAGTAGTGGGATGTGGTTTAAGCGGAGCTATCATAGCCGAAAGAATCGCAAGTATAAAAAAACAAAAAGTATTAGTAATAGATAAGCGTGATCATATAGGTGGAAATATATATGATTATAAACAATATGGAATTACTGTGCATAAATATGGACCGCATGTTTTTCATACTAGTAATAAAGAAGTTTGGGATTATTTAAGTAAATTTACAGAATGGTATTATTTTATGTATAAGGTAAAGGCTTTTATAGATGGTAAAGAAGTTAATATTCCATTTAATTTAGATAGCTTATATAAAGTTTTTCCTAACACTTTAGCTCAAAAATTAGAAGAAAAACTATTAAATAATTTTAAATTTAATAGTAAAGTACCGATATTAGAGCTTAAAAATTCTAGCGATAATGATTTGCAATTTTTAGCTGAGTATATATATGAAAAAGTTTTTTTAGGATATACAGTTAAACAATGGGGTGCAAAACCTGAAGATATAGATAGTTCAGTAAGCGCTAGAGTACCTATATATATAAGTAAAGATGATAGATATTTTACTGATAAATATCAAGCAATACCTAAAAATGGCTACACAAAAATGGTAGAAAATATACTAGATAATCCACTAATAGAAGTTAGACTTAATACTGATTTTAAAGATATAAAAAATGAGATTGATTATGATACTATGTATTTTACTGGTTCTATAGATGAACTGTTTGATTATAAGCATGGTAAATTACCTTATAGAAGTCTTAATATAGAGTTTAAAAAATACGATAGAGAATTTATACAATCAGGTCCACAGATAAATTATCCAGAAAATTATGACTATACAAGATCAGTTGAGTATAAATACTATTTAGATGAGAAATCAGATAAAACTATATTATCATATGAATATCCTTGCGAATATAAAGATGGTAAAAACGAGAGATATTATCCTATATCAAATGAAGATAATCAAAAATTATATAAAAAATATTTGGAAGAATTATTGAAATTAAATAATGCAAGAAGATCTGGAATTTCTAGATGGATTTATGTATTAGGAAGATTGGGTGATTATAAATACTATGATATGGATAAAGCAGTAGAAAGAACATTAAAATTATCAAAGGAAACATTATGAGCGAAAATATAAAGATAAAAATACTAGTAGGGTATCATAAACCAGCAGAGCTTTTAAAAGATGATGTATTAACTCCTATACATTTAGGAAGAGCATTAGTAGCTGAAGCTTCTAAAGATGGTAAAATGAGCCAAGAAGAATATGATTGGATGTATGAAAATATGATAGGTGACGATACAGGAGATAATATATCTCATCTTAATAGAAGTTTTTGTGAGATGACAGGTATTTATTGGGCATGGAAAAATTATGATAAACTTGGCAATCCTGATTATATAGGGTTTATGCATTATAGAAGACATTTTAGCTTTAATATTAAGAAAAATTTTAATGAAGATATTTATGGAAATGTTATTGAAGAATTAATAGATGATGATTATAAAAATATATATAAGCTTAATGATATAGACATAATAAAACTTATAGCAAATTATGATGTGATTAGTTCTAAATTTACAAATAGTTTAAATGCAAATAATGAAAATGTTTCTGTGTATGAACATTATAAAACTGCGCAATTTCATAAAATATTAGATTTTGATAAAGCTTTATATTTATTAAAAACTAATTATCCTGCATTAAAAAAAGTAACTAATGAGTTTATTAATGGTAATAAAGCATATTTTACAAATATGTTTGTAATGAAAAAGGATGATTTTTTTAGATATTGTGAGTATATTTTTGATATATTATTTAAGTTAAATTTGGATAATGGAAACTATAGCAATGGAGAATTAAGACAAGAAGGCTTTATTGCTGAAAGGCTTACAGATATATATATAAAATATCTTATTTCTAAAAATAAAAAGCACATAGGATTGCAAAGAACATTAGTAAAGAATACCGATATAAAAAATATTGACATAAAACCAATTGATGGTGCTATTCCAATCTGCTTCATGCTTGATGAAAATTATCTACCTCAATTATCGGTTGTAATTTCATCTATTAAACATAATAATTTAAATAATGATAAATATGATTTCTTGATATTTCATGATAATATAAAAAATGAATCAATAAATAAATTTAAACAATATTATAAAGATTTAGATATTAGGTTTTTTAATTTTAACTCACTAATTAATATTAAACAATATAATTTTGAAACACACATGCATATGACAATATCAACTTTTTTTCGTTTATTTTTACATATTTTATTGCCAAAATATAAAAAAATATTATATTTAGATGTTGATATAGTTGTTGATTGTGATATTTCTGAGTTATATAGCATACAGGTAGATTCAAAACCATTAGCTGCTGTTAAGGATATTGAAATGCAAAGGATGTATAGAGCAGATTGGTATGTTATTGATTATATGAATAATAAATTAAAATTTGTAGAAGTTGATAAATATTTTTCAGCAGGTGTAATATTATTTAATTTGGAATCGATAAGATTGGATTACAATAATATGGTTGAACAAGCTGTTTCTATTCAGAAGAAAATGCAGCATTTATTTATGATGGATCAAGATATTTTAAATAAGATTTTTTATGAAAATGTAAAATATATTGATGTAGCCTGGAATATGCAATACCATATACCTATTTTTGATAAAAATTATAAAAACAATTTAAGCAGTGAAGATTTAAAATTATATGAAAATGCAAGAAACAACCCTAAGATAATCCATTATTGCGGATGTAAAAAACCTTGGGATGAACCATGGCATGACTTAGCGGATATATGGTGGAAATACGCAAGAATGTCTAATTATTATGAGTATTTTTTATCAAAGATTTTAAAAAATAATCAAAATACAACAAATAATGTGGAATGTTTTATAAAAACAGCTCAACCTTTTGGTGCAAGAAAACGTGCTGAGAATTTTATTCAATATAAAATAGGTAGGGCATTGCTTGATGCAAGAAATCCTATATTAGCAATTGTATTCCCAATAACTTTACTTAAAATAATTATCATTCATAATGTTTCAAACAGTATTCAGAAAAGCTTAATAAGTAAAAATCCAAATTTAAAAGCACCTAAATTAGAAGAATATGCAGACTATAACGAAGCTGTTAAAGTTATGAATAACTTACCATATAAATTAGGTGGATTGTTTATTAAAAATCCATTTGGTTTTATATTTAAAGCTAAGCAATTTTGTAGGGAGCATAAAAGTGGAAAATAAAATAAACAGTTTTAAGAACTGTATTCTTAATATGCCAAATGAAGAATTCGTTTATGTCTATAATACAAATGAAACTAGCAATAATTTTAACGAATGTGAAAATATTTATTTAAATTCTTTATTAGTTTCTAAGGATAATATTAAACATGTGTTAGAAGATGAAAAGCAAGGTTGTAGTTGTATAGGCGACTTTGGTAGGACTCATATAAATATTAATGGAAAAAATATTGATATATACAGGATAGTTTATATTGATCAATATGATTGTTTGCAATTTACTTATGATTTTATGAATTATTTTAGGTTAAATCAAATAAATGGGACATATTATAATAACAATGGGAGTATAGTAGCTATAATCGGTAATAGTTATGTTAAAATATACACAAGTTATTTAAGGGAATATTTAGATTATAAAAACTTAGCTATATTATTATATGCTGAATATAATTATTTTTCAAATAGTTTTGAATGTGAGCAAATTGGTTTAATTGAAGAAAATGATTATATCATTAATCAGCAATGTATAAAAAATTTTATCGGGAAACCTGGATATAAGATAGCTAATCATTGTGTAGTAAAAAGTATATTGAAAATTTAAATATCGATATGATTAAAATCCTAGTAGGTTATCATAAACCAGCAACATTACTTAAAAGTGAAATATTAGCTCCTATGCATTTAGGACGAGCTGTAATGAATGAACAAAGTAAAGATGCTGGTTTAAGTAATAACGATAAGGAATGGTTGTTATCTAATATGATAGGAGATGATACGAGAGATAATATATCTTATCTTAATAGATACTTTTGTGAGATGACTGGTATTTATTGGGCTTGGAAAAATTATGATAAATTAGAAAATCCTGAATATTTTGGTTTTATGCATTATAGGAGATTGTTTGATTTTATAGGGATTTCAAAATCACTTAAAATAAATAAAAGCATAGGGCTATCTAACATAGATTTTTTAGATGATGAGCTTATAGAAAGACTATTTAATAAAAATATAATAAAAAGCCATATAAATAATAATGATTTTTTTATATTTAAATCCAGAAAAGGCAACCCATATAGACATTATAAAGTAACAGCAGAGTATCTACATATAGAAGATTATGATAAATGCTTAGAGATTATAGACAATGAATTTTTAGAATATAAAGAAGCTTCAAAAGTTTATAATAGTGGTAAGATTAAATATTTCTGTAATATGTTTGTATTACCAAAGGAGTATTTTTTTAAATACTGTGAATTTGTGTTTGGTGTTTTGTTTAAATTAAAAGATTTAATAAATACTGATAATTATAACAATATGGAGCAAAGAGTGTTTGGATATATTGCAGAATGGCTTACTGGAATATACTTTACATATCTTAAATTACACGGACACAAAATAAAAGAATTAGATGTTTTATATGTGCAAAATACGCAAACAAACATGGTTTTAAAAAAAATATTTGATTCAAATTATATTCCGATAATTTTTTCTTGCGATGATGTGTATATTCCATATTTACATGTAGCATTAAAGTCTTTGAGAGATAATATGAATGTTGCAAAAAATTATGATGTGATAATTTTGTATAATGATATAAAAGAAAATAATATCAGAGATATTGTGGATAATTACAGTGCTAGCAATTTTAATATTAGATTTTATAATGTAAAATACCTTTTATATAAATATAAAGCTAATTATTATTCTTGCAGACATTTTTCATCTAGTATGTATTATAGAATATTTATACCTGAGATTATGGTTGATTACGATAAGGTTATTTATTGTGATTGTGATGCTATATTTTTAGATGATATTACTAAGGCTTACAATATTGATTTAGATGATAACTTAATCGGTGCTGTTAAGGATTTTAGTGTTTTAAAGTTTAAAAAAATGCAAAAATACATTACAAATACTTTAAATATCGATAATCTTGATAATTATTTTAATTCAGGTTTTATTATTTTTGATATTAAAAAATGTAATGAGTTCGATTTGATTAACAAATGTTTGGAATTGATAAAAACAAAAAGCAATTTAAAGTATCCAGATCAAGATATTTTAAATATGATAATAAAAGATAAAGTAAAGTTAATAGAACCTTGTTGGAATGTCCAAAATCAAATTTTTATGTTTGATTATAAAAATGATTTTATTAATTATTTAAGTAATCCAAAATTTTTACACTTTACAAGTTCTATAAAACCATGGATTAATCCTACTATACCAAATGCAGATATTTGGTGGAGTTATGCTAAAAATACTTTGTTTTATGAAGAAATATTATATGAATGTAATATTAATTATAATGAAAATAATAAAATATTTAATTCAGATAAAATACTTAAAAATCTTTTGCCATACAGATTAGGTAGAGCAAAATTATGGGCTGATTGTTTTTATAAGAAAATTTTATTATTTTTTATATATTTCTATATTTTTACTACTCATTTTTGTAGAAAAGTAAGTAATGCTATTATGATTAAACTAGGTTTTAAAAAAAAGCAACCAATATTAAAAAAATTTATTGATTTTCATAAGTTAAAAATGATAGAGTGTAGTAAGGAATATAAAATAGGAATTGGCATAATAAAAAATATAAGGAGAAAAAATGAAAAAATATAAAGTTGTTCTTTTGGGGGATAGTCACTTGTTTATTGAAAATGGATATTTTAGAGGTTTAACAAACAAGGGTGTTGATGTGCAAAATTTATCTTTAAGTGGTTCACCATCAATAAATATAATTTTTACAATTTTAAGAAATAAGCAAGTTTTACAAGAAGCAGATTTAATAATCTATTCATCGAACAACAATGATGCTAATTTTTTTAATGGTGTAGATGAAGAGTTAAATTTTAAATTTTTACATTGTCTATATAATGAATTGTATATGCTTGAGAAAAAAATTTTAGTACTAATTGCTCCTATGACACATGATTTTTTAAAAGTGGAAACTTGTGAATATGTAGAAAAATTACATAAATTTTTAATTCAATATTATGGTTTTAATTTTATTAATATCTATAATTATTATAAAGATTTAGATTTAAAAGAGTTTCATGCAAGATATGATGGTGCACATGATTTTGGTTTTTTAATGCGAGAAATTAGTGAGAAAATTGTTGAGAATATTGAAAAAATTAAAATGCCAAATAAAGTTAAAAACAAAATTTCATTTCCTGTTTTTAAGGATTGTAATGCAAGGAAAATGTTAAATCTTAATCAAAATAATATTAGCGCTAAATATAATTCTAGAAAGAAAGAAGAGGTGTACACAATTTGTTCGGGTAATTTTGTTAATTTTACTAATGATTTTTACAATCATTATATAGTTGGAATTTCGTTTTGGAATAGCGATGATTGTGATCGACTTATATTTAAAAGGTACGATGAAGAGATATATGAATTTTATAGTGATTATAAGTGGTTAGCTTGCTATCCTATTAGGAAAGATATACTAGTAGATGAAAAATTAAAATTGCAATCAAATAATTTTTCATTAGTATCAATTGTATTAGCAACAAGCGAATGGTTAAATTTAGAAAATTTGGAAAATTTTAATAATATTATAAATAAAGATATGGAGATTGACAAAGATTTAGATTTTAGCTACTTAATACCTAATGTTGCTTGGTATAAGGAAATCATTGATGAATATTGTAGTGTTATGGATCCTAGAAAAGCACAGCCTTATTTAGATGAGATAAGTAAACTAAAAACAATTATTAATGATAATTGCTTTAATGAAGAAGATTTAAAACAAGCAAAAAAAGAACTAGAAGAGGTTAAATCTGAAAATCAATTTTTACTTAATTTTGGTAGAGCTTCTGATAGGGTAAAAAAACATTTGGCTTATAAAATCGGAAATGCAATTATTGACTCTAAGAATAGTTTTATGAATATGATATTACTGCCTTTTACTATCTTACATTTGTATTACACTCATAAACTGACTAAGGATATAAAATATGAATATAAACTAGAACAATACCCTGATTATCAAGAATGTTTGAAAATCAAGAAATTTTATTCATATAAATTAGGAGAATTATTAATAAAATGCAGTAAGAATTATTATGGGGGGGGGTTAATTACTTTTCCTTATAAAGCTTACAAGCTACATAAGAAGTATTTTAAAAAACTAAAGTGATTAATTACAGTTTTGCTTTTAAAATTTTTATAAGCATTTTTGCAGTTATATTTAAGTTTGTTTTAGGATTTAAATATCTTGGGTATAAAATTATGACCCCTGATATTAATTTATCAATATTTAGTTTTTTATTACGGCGAGATAGGATTTCTGGGGTTATGTTTTTGTCTATGGTTAGACCCCAACCAGCATAAAATGGAGCTCCGTAAGTTACTACTACTTTATCACGGATAAGTGCGTCATAGCCTGCTGTTGATGTAATAGTATGCACCTCATCACAAGCTTTTATGCAACTATCTATGCTAATATCAGTTATGATTTCATCACAGTATTTAAGGATAACTTTCTCATCTTTTAAACCTTTGCGATTACCAGCTACTACATCAGGATGAACCTTATAGATTATATAAGCTTCTGGATTTTCAGCTCTTACTTGCTTTATCAGCTTTAAAGTATCATATCCTAAGCCGCCACATTTTATAGATGCATCATCTTCTACTTGTGCTGGAATTAGTATTGTTTTTTGCTCTCTTTTTGGTAGTTCTTTATGTTTTAAACAATTGTATTTAGAAAATGAATTATCTAAGATTAGTTTTCTAATCTCTTTTGCTTCTTGTATTAACTCATCACCAAAATCAGTATTTTTTAGGATATATTCTAATCTACTAGGAGTATTAGGATCAAAATAAATTCCCATATCATCAACTACAAGAGAGTAAGGTATAGCATAATTAGAACCTAGTCCAATTGAGCGAATAAAACCATCCTCAACGATACTAATATTTTTAAAATATTTTAAAAGTTCTGATTTTTCATAAGTTTTACCCCAAATAAATGCTTTATCATTTTCATTTAAATGATATTTTTTAAGTTTTTTAATAGATGAAATATAAATTATTTGATTATTATCTGATTTAAAATAGTGTTTGATATAAAATCTTTTGTACCATAAAAAGCCAAAGAAAAATAATCTTCCTGAATTAGCCTTATAAATTTCTCTAAATTGAACTATGGTTTTCATAGTATCAAAGATATCTGAAACTTTTTCAAAATATGGGTTGTAATATTTTGTATATAAAAAATACATTGCATAAAATATTTCTTCAATGTTCCTTATTCTTACTCTACGCTCACATTTTTGTTTGTCTTTTGTAATTCCCCATCCTGCATAAAATGGCATTCCATAGCATATACATTCACATCTGCAAAGTAAAGCTTCAAATCCCATTGTTGAAGTTTTTGTATAAACCTTTTTAAAGTTTTTTAGCAAACTTATTGGGTTATAACTATCGCTTATAATTTCGCATTCTTTCGGTATTTCATTTATATTTAAATCGCTTTGTTTTTTACCACTTAGCACATCTGGATGAATTTTTATATATATTTTAGAATTAGGATTTTCTTTAATTGCATCTTTTATTATATCAAGCGAATTAATATTATTAGCTAAGCCATATTTTAAAGATAAATCATTAGCACTTTGTAAAATTACCAAAACATTATCTTTATTTCCTAATTCAAATTCTTTGTAAGCATTGTTATATTTGCTTATATTGTTATCAACTAGATATTTTATAGCTTTTTTTGCTTGCTCTAACTCATCTTCGCTAAATTCATAGGTATTTAAAATATTTTCTAATCTACTTGGAGCAGTTGCATCGTAATAAATCCCAATATCATCAAATACTAGTGACAAGCTATTTTTATCATTAATGCCAAGCCCTAAAGAGCGAATAAGCCCATCTTCAAGTAAGCAAAATTTAGCATTATTTTTTTTAGCTAATTTCTTGGCTATTTTGCCACTTTCCTTTCTTCCCCAGCCATAATAAACACCATTGCAACTTGCATCACGCCAAGAAAGATTTAAAAAGTTTTTAACATTTTTACGAAGTTTGTATTGTTTAAAATATCTAATAATCATAGTATTAAAAGCCCCTTTTAAGGGGCGAGAAATTATTTTTTACTTTCTTTTAATGCAATGTGTAATTCATTTAGCTGAGCATAAGCAACTTTGCTTGGTGCGTCAGTCATTAGGCATTGCGCTCTTTGAGTTTTAGGGAATGCTATTACATCTCTAATTGAGCTAGATTTTGTAACTAGCATTAATAATCTATCAAGCCCTATTGCAAATCCACCATGACTAGGTGCTCCGTAGCTTAATGCATCTAGTAAAAAGCCAAATTTTTCTTTTTGTTCATCTTCGCTAATTCCAAGTAATTTAAATACTTTTTGTTGAATATCGCTTCTATGAATTCTTATACTTCCACCACCAAGCTCAACTCCGTTTAATACTATATCATAAGCAATAGAATTTATCTCATCAATTGGTGCATCAATATTTTTTGGCATTGTGAATGGATGGTGCATTGCCGAATAGCTTCCATCATCATTTTGCTCAAACATAGGAAAGTCAACAACCCATAAAAACTCAAATTTATTTTCATCAATAATCTTTAATTCATTTGCTAAGAATAATCTAAATCTTCCCATATAATCTAAAACGGTTTTTTTAGCACCAACGCCAAAGAATACTACATCTCCTACACTAAAATCAGCTTTTTCTTTTAAGAAATTTATAAGTTCAGCACCTTCATCATCAAAAAATTTAGTTAATGGTCCTTTTGGTCCATCTTCTTTCATTTGAATAAATGCTAGACCTTTAGCACCAAATTTTCTAACATATTCTTCAAATCCTTGCATTTGGCGTTTTGAAAAAATATTATCTCCATTTTTAACAACAATTGCTTTTACACGATTTTTCTTAGTATCTTTTGCAGGTTCGCTAAAAATAGTGTTATTTGACTTTGCAAAAATGTGTGCAACATCAATCATCGGCATATCAAATCTTAAATCAGGTTTATCACTTCCATAAAGTTCCATTACTTCATTATAGGTCATTCTTTTTACTTTAAGAGGCATTGTAATGCCAACACTTGCAAATGTTTCTCTTAAGAAAGTTTCAGCATTTTGCATAACCATTTCTTGGTCGCAAAAACTCATCTCAACATCTATTTGAGTAAATTCAGGTTGTCTATCAGCTCTTAAATCTTCATCTCTAAAGCATTTTGCAATTTGAAAGTATTTATCAAACCCAGCAACCATTAAAAGTTGTTTGAATAATTGTGGGCTTTGTGGTAACGCATAAAATTCACCTTCATGCACACGAGATGGAACTAAATAATCTCTTGCACCTTCAGGTGTAGCTTTTGTTAAAATCGGAGTTTCTACTTCCATAAAGCCTAATTTTGTTAAAGCATTTCTAGCTGCTGTTGTAATGATTGAACGCTTTTTAAAATTATCTAATAATTTAGGATTTCTAAGACTTAAAAATCTATATTTTAGTCTTAATTCTTCATTAACATTTAAATCATTTATATCAAAAGGTAGCGCTTTTGCACTATTAATTAGTTCAATTTCGCTACATACTATTTCAATTTCTCCGGTTTTTAGTCTTGGATTTACTAAACCTTCGCCTCTAGCTCTAATCTTACCTTTAGCACTTATTACATACTCATCTCTTAAGCTACTTGCTATTTCGTGAGCATTTTTGTTTATTTCAGGGTCACATACTAATTGAATAATACCTTCTTTATCTCTTAAATCTAAAAATACAACTCCACCATGGTCGCGGTAGCTATTTACAAATCCAGCTACAACTACTTCTTCATCAATGTTTTTAATGCTAAGCTCAGTGCTATAATGTGTTCTCAATTTCTTTCCTTAACATGAATTTTTATTAAATTAATTGATTTTTACTCAAAAATTGTAAATTTATAATAAAAAGAATAAGAAAAGATTATGAAAAATAAAGAAATTAAAAAAATAATTATATTTTGCAAATTAGGTTTAGAAGATAGTTTGGAATTAAATAATATAAAAAATTATCTTAATAGTAAAAATATTGAATATTTAATATATATAAATGATAGAAAAAATGAAATAGAATTTGATTTAGAAAATGTGGGATTATTAATATCTTTAGGTGGAGATGGAAATATAATTTCAGCTTGTAGATATTTAGCAAATTCTAATATTCCTGTGTTTGGAGTTAATGCTGGTAATTTAGGCTTTTTAACAGAGTTTCAAATCAAAGAATTTGAATCAGGAATTAGCGATTTTTTAAATGGTTCATATAAACTTGAGCGACCATTTTTACTAAGTGTTCAAATAAAGCTAAATAATGGCAAAATCTTACAAAAATATGCTTTTAATGACGCAGTATTTAATAGAGCAAATCATTTATTATTAGCGGATATAAAAACGAGTTTTAAAGGAGATATTTTTAATAACTATAATGCCGATGGGCTTATAATCTCCACTCCTTCAGGCTCAACTGCTTATAATCTTAGTGCAGGCGGCTCAATTATTTATCCATTAAGCCGTGTTTTTATGCTAACTCCAATTTGTTCTCATTCGCTTACTCAAAGACCAATAGTATTACCTAAAAGTTTTTTTATTGATATTATAAGTGCAAATTGCACTTTAAGTATAGATGGGCAAGAAGTATTTAATAAAGATGAATTTAAAAGCGTTAGAATAGGGCTTAGTAATGTAAGAGCAAATATTATTAGGCGTAAAAATAGCTCTTATTTTAGGGTTTTAAATGAAAAGCTTAATTGGGGAGAAGTAAGATGATAGAAAGATTATATTTTACAAATAATATAACTTTTGATGAACTTAACTTAGAATTTAAAAATGGTCTTATAGTTTTTACAGGTTCTAGTGGAGCTGGAAAATCAGTGATTTTTAAAAGCATATTAGCAGCTTTTGGAATTTTTGAAAGCAGTGCAAGTCTTTTAGAAATTAGCATAGATGATAAGATAAATGATGAAAGTATAGAAAATTCTAATCCAAATGTTTTTAGGGTTAAAAAGGATAAAGTTACTAGATATTTTATAAACAATCAAGCAGTTTCAAAAAAGATTATGAGTGAGCTAAATGCTAGTAATATTCGCTATTTATCGGCTAAAAATTATGATGATTTTGAGCCAAATTATTTATTAAAAATGCTAGATTTAATCATAGTTAAAAAAGAACAAAATTATGAAAATACTTTAAATGAATATAAAAATAATTTTAAAAAATTAGATGAATTAGAAAAAGAATACAAAAAATTATGTGAAGATGAAAATAAAATCAATGATTTAAAAGAATTATTAAGCTTAGAAATTAAAAAAATTAAAGATATAAATCCAAAAATAGGCGAATATGAAAAATTATTAGATATTAAAACCAAGCTTTCAAAAAGAGATAAAATAGAACAAGCTTTAAGAAAATCAGAAGGCATTTTTGCCTATGAGAGCAGTGTTTTAGAGCTTTTAAGATTAGCTAATATTGATAGTGAATTTTTTGTAAGTGCTATGAATGAATTAAATGATATTTATAATGATTTAAGTAATGATAGTAGTGAGTTAGATATTGAAGAGATTTTAAATAGACTAGAAAAGCTTCATTATCTAGTAAAGCGTTATGGAAGCGTTGAAGATGCGTTAAATATACTAAAAGATAAAGAAAAAGAATTAAATATTTATGAAAATATTGATTACGAAAAAGACAATATTGAAAAAGAGCTTAAAACTCTAAAAAATAAGCTTATAAGCGATGCGAAAGCTATATCAAAAATAAGATTAATTTACCTTAATGAACTTGAGTGTAAAATTAATGATTATCTAAATTTGTTATACTTAGACAAAATTGCTCTTAGGTTAGTGGAATTTGAACTAGGAATTAACGGCATAGATAGATTTGAAATAAGTCTAAATAAAGCAGGTTTTAAAGAGATTAGCTCGGGCGAGTTAAATAGATTAAGACTTGCATTTTTGGCTAGTTTTGCTGATTTTATTGATTATGCGAATGGTTATATATTTTTAGATGAGATAGATGCTAATTTAAGCGGAAAAGAGGCCATTAGTATTGCAAATGTAATTAGTAAATTGAGTAAGCATTATCAAATATTTGTAATAACTCATATGCCTTGGATTTGTGCAAAAGCAAATCAGCATTTTTTAGTAAGTAAAGAAAACAATAAAAGCTTTGCAAGAGAGCTTAGAAAAGATGAAGTAGCAAATGAACTTGCAAGAATGATTAGTGATGAGAATATCAGCCAATCAGCCTTAGATTTTGCAAAAACCATATTAGAAGGAAAAGAATGAAATTACTATTAGTAGATGACAATAAGATGTTAGCTAAAGCAATAGCAAAAAAAGTTAGTGGCGCATTAAATTGCGAATTTGATGTAGCTTATGATTTTGCAGAGGCTAAAGAGTTGCTAGATAATAATCAGTATTTTGCTGCATTACTTGATTTATGTTTGCCTGATGCTATGCATGGTCAAGTTGTTGATTATGCTCTATCTAAGAAAATTCCAAGTATTATTCTAACTGGACTTGATGATGACGCTACAAGAAAAAGTTTTATGGATAAAGACATTGTTGATTATGTGCTAAAAGAAGGTAGCGAATGTGTTGATTATATAATAGATATTATTGAACGCTTACAAAGAAACGAAAATACAAAAATTATAGTGGCTGAAGATTCAATGGCTATGAGAAATATTATTAAAAATATTTTGCAAGCTTATAAATTCCAAGTTTTCCCAGCAGCTCACGGAGCTGAAGCATTAGGATATTTAGAACAACACCCTGATGTAAAACTTATTTTAACAGACAAAGAAATGCCAGCAGTTTCTGGTGAAGAACTTATAAAAGAAGTTAGAAAATCTTATAATAAAAATCAATTAGGAATAATAGTTTTAACAGCTCACGGAAGTGATGATGTTGGTGCTAGAATGCTAAAAACCGGAGCAAATGATTTTATTCAAAAGCCATTTTCAAGAGAGAATATTATTTGTAGGATTAATAATAGTATAGATTTAATTTATTATTCAGAACAACTAAAAGAAAGTGCTGAAAAGGACTTTTTAACAAAATTAAATAATAGAAAAAGCTTTTTTGAGGCTAGCAAAGAATATTATTCAAAAATCAATGATGATGTTGATTTTGCTGTATTAATGATAGATATAGATAAATTTAAAAACATTAACGATACACTAGGTCATGCTGCAGGAGATAGTGTTATTGTTCAATGTGGTCAGACTCTACTTGAACAAGTTAAGGGTGGGGATATGGTTGCTAGATTTGGTGGCGAAGAATTTTGTTTATTAATTAAAAATATTAAGAAAGAAGACGCTATTAAAATGGCAGTGAAAATTAGAAGTGCAATTAAATCAACTCCTGCTATGTATCTTGATAAACCAATTAATTTCACAGCTTCAATAGGAGTTGCAGTAGGCTCTAAAAAATCAGAAATAGAAGAAATGATTAAAAAAGCTGATGAAGCTTTATACGACGCTAAAAGAAATGGTCGTGATAGAGTTGAAGTTTATGAAGGCGAATAATAGTGATAATTGATACTCATACGCATTTAGATGATGAAAGATATGATAATATCTTAGATGAAGTTTTGCTTAATGCTAGCAATGAAGAAGTAAAACTTCATATTATTCCAGGTGCTGATATAAAAACATTACAAAAAGCTCGTGATATTTCACATAAATATGATAATGTATATTTTGCTGCCGGAGTTCATCCTTATGATATACAAGATTTTGATTTAGACTACTTAAAGAGTTTTTTAGAAGATAGTAAATGTGTTGCAATAGGAGAATGTGGTTTAGATTATTATAAAAATCCTAGCGAAGAAGAAAAAAATCTACAAAAAGAAGTATTCAAAAAACAGATTGAACTATCAATTGAAAGAAAACTACCATTAATAATACATATAAGAGACGCAAATGCTGATTCTTTAGAAATATTAAAGGCTTATAAAGAAGCTTTTGGAGTATTACATTGTTTTAATGCAAGTCCAATTCTATTGGAATTAAGCGATAGATTTTATTATGGAATTGGAGGAGTGCTTACATTTAAAAATGCAAAAAACTTAGTTGAAATCTTACCTAAAATCAAAACAGATAGATTACTTATAGAAACTGATTCACCTTATCTTACCCCGCATCCACACAGGGGGACTTTAAATGAGCCAAAATATTGCAAATTAGTTGCACAAAAAATGGCAGAAATACTAAATAAATCAATTGAGGAGATAGAAGAACTTACAACAAATAACGCAAAAAAATTATTTAAAGGATTAATTTGAAAAAATTTATATTATTAATAGTTACAAGTATTTGTTTATATGCGAATTTTTCAGTAGATAAATACGATAAACAAGAAAAAATCTTAAAAAGTATTGATGTAGATTTAAGATATTTACAAGACCAATCTTTTATGGAAATTTTTTACGATATGAGTGAAAGAGAAGTGCTTTATTTTACAAAAGTATTGAATGAAGCTAATATGAATATTCCAATTATTAAAGCAATTTTAAAAAAAGAAGGTGTTCCTGATGTTTTTTTATATCTTGCTATGGTTGAGAGTAATTTTAAAACAGATGCTAAATCTGGAGTAAAAGCTACAGGTGTTTGGCAATTTATGGAACCTACTGCTAAGAATTTTGGTCTAAAAATTGACAAATTTATTGATGAAAGAAAAGATGTTGTAGCTGCTAGCGTTGCTGCTGCAAAATATTTACATAGGCTAAAAGATGAATTTGGTAAATGGTATTTAGCTATTTTTGCTTACAATTGTGGAAATGGCTGTGTTAGAAAAGCTATTAAAAATGCAGGTAGTGATGAATTAAGTGTATTATT
The DNA here is from genome assembly GCF_020137585.1 of Campylobacter sp. RM12654. Taxonomy (NCBI): domain Bacteria; kingdom Pseudomonadati; phylum Campylobacterota; class Epsilonproteobacteria; order Campylobacterales; family Campylobacteraceae; genus Campylobacter; species Campylobacter sp. RM12654. The sequence continues at coordinate 25,603 of NZ_JACGAR010000012.1, read as the reverse complement.
AGATGAAGACCAAAAATATTTGCCTAAAGAAACAAGAAGATTTTTCAAAAAGATTTTAAGCACTAGTTTAATAGCAGAAAATGATATTGCTAAGTATGGTGATATTTATTTATTAAATCAAGTTATGGCACTTAATATAGGTAAAGTTGATGTAAAACCAAAAGAGAGTTTATCGTCAATTGCTAGAAAAGCTGGGATTAGCTTAAGTGAATTTAAAGATTTAAACCCACAATTTAAAGGCGATTTTGCACCACCTTATAATTATTATGCTTATTTACCGATAGAAAAGATAGCAGCTTATAAAGATAACTCAAATCCTATTAAGTATGCTAAAAATAATGTAAAAAATGTAATAAGCTATAGGGTAAAACAAGGTGATACAATATATGCAATAGCTAAGAAAAATGGTGTTTCTACAAATGCTTTAAGAGCTTATAATAATTTAAAGGATGATAGAATTGGAATTAATCAAACCTTATTAATTCCTGTATTAGTATATGATGATAGTAAGGAGGCTAAAAATTGAAAAAATATTTAGTTTTCGCTAGTTTTTTATTTTTATTTGCTGCTTGTTCAACTACAAGTAGCTTAAACCAAAATTATAATTATGGGGTAGCTAAACCAAATACTCCAGCTACAATGAGACCTTATACAATAAATGGTAAGACTTATTATCCAAGTAAGGTTGATATTGGAGATACTGAAACTGGCATTGCTAGTTGGTATGGTCCAGGTTTTCATGGTAAAAAGACTTCAAATGGAGAAACTTTTAATACAAATTCTATGACAGCAGCTCATAAAACTTTACCTATGAATACAATGGTTAGAGTTGATAATTTAGAAAATGGAAAAAGTGTTGTAGTAAGAGTTAATGATAGAGGGCCATTTGTTGCTGGAAGAATTATTGATTTATCAAATCGTGCAGCGCATGAAATAGATATGACTAAAAAAGGCACTGCAAAGGTAAAATTAACTATATTAGGCTTTAATCAAGACAATATTAAACCTCAAATATCTAATACAAATTCCAACATTCAAAATAGTGTAAACAGTATTATGGGTGGAGATTTTATGATACAAATAGGAGCGTTTAAAAGCTCTGCAAATGCTTATAATTTAGCAAAAAGATATGCAAATTATAAAGGTTATACAAGTAAAGTATTAAATTCTAGCGATGGATTTTATAGAGTGTTTTTAAAAGGCTTTAGAAGTGAAGAAGAAGCAAAGGATTTTATAAACTTAGCTAATTTTCTAGGTTCATTTATATTTAGGGAGTAAGAATGATTAAATTAGTTATTTTAGATATTGATGGATGTTTAAGTGATGGTAAAATTATTTATTCTCCTAATGCTGATTTGATTAAAGAATTTAATGTAAAAGATGGAGCTGCTATTTTAAAAGCTAAAGAATTGGGTATAAAATTTGCAATTATTACAGGAAGAAGTTCTGAAGTTGTTTTAAATAGGGCAAGAGATTTAGGCATTGAATATGTATATTGTGGTATTAAAGATAAGCTAAGTTGTGCTAAAACACTACTGAAAGATTTAAATATTACTTTTGATGAAGTTGCTGCAATAGGGGACTATTATAACGATTTAGACCTTTTAAAATCTGTTAAGCTACCTTTTATTCCTAAAGATGGGGCAAAAATTTTTGGAAGAATTTTAAATACAAAAGGTGGATATGGTTGTGTGCATGAAATGCTTGAAATTATTGTAAAAGAAAATAATCAATTAAAGCAGTGGATTAAGTGTTAATAAAAACTTTTAATATTATTTTAGTTTCTATGCTATCTATGCTTTTTTTTATAATAATACAAAAGCCTTATGATATTGATAAGATGAATTATCAACTTGATTTTAAAAGCCTTGAAGCTAATGATATTATTGGTTATGAGCTTAGTAATAAGCTTGAAAAAATAGCTTATGCTAAGCAATATTACAAAATAAATAATCAAGATAATTTGATAGATTTAAGTATAAATGATTTAGAAAAGCATTTAAGTAGTAATAAGGCAACTAAAGAAAATAATATTATAGTATTAAATGGCGATGTCAAATATAAAGATAATCTAATTAAGCTTGAAAGCGATGTATTAAATTATTCAATAAATGAAAAAATCTTAAGCTCTTTGAGTAAAACTAAAGTAACCTATAATAATAGTTTAATTAATGCTAATTCTTTTAGTTATAATTTAAATTCTTCAGATTTATTATTAAAAGAGGTTGATTTATGTATAGAAAAATAGTTATTTTATTATTATCTTTATGTAGTTTATATGCTGAAAAAATTGAGATTAATGCAAAAATTTTTGAAGGTAATAAAGATAATCAAACTGGGGTATTTAGCAAAGATGTTAGTATAAGGCAAGGTAAAGATTATTTAAATTGTCAAGTATTGACAATAAGAACAAATAAGGATAATAAAATTGCTAGCTATGAAGCACAATATGTAACAAGTTTTTCTATAAGTTTAAATAAAGATAATTTCAAAGGTAAAGCAGATAAGATTGTTTATGATGTAAATAAAAATACTTATGAGCTTATAGGGAATGTTAAAATTACAGAAAATAACAAAGAATTATCAGCAGATTATATTTATATAAACCAAAATGATGGAACATATAAAGTAAAAAGTGATAAAGCTAATAAGCCAGTTAAATTAATTTTTGAGATAGCAAAATGAATATAGTAAGTGCAAAATTTTTAATATCTTGTGAAAAATATTTTCAAACACAAGAATATAATTTAGGTGAAATTGCTTTTTTAGGTCGTTCTAATGTAGGTAAAAGCTCTTTAATAAATGCTTTAGCAAATCACAAAGGTCTTGCAAAATCATCTTCAACTCCAGGCAAAACTCAATTAATTAATTTTTTTGAAGTTACATTTGCGGATAAGAACAAATTGATTTTAATAGATTTACCAGGTTTTGGATATGCAAGGGTTTCTAAGGATAAAAAAGCTGCTTGGAACAAGAATTTAAATGAATTTTTACAAAAAAGAAAAGAAATAAAATGCTTTATTCATTTAATAGACTCAAGACACGATGATTTAGATATAGATGAAGGTGTTTATGAATATTTACAAGATTTTATGAATGAAAATCAAATTTATATAAAGGTTTTTACAAAAATTGATAAATTAAATCAGAGTGAATTTTCAAAACTAAAATCAAAATATAAAGATGCAATTTATGTATCAAGTGCTAGTAAAAAAGGTATAGATAAATTGCAGGAAAAAATATATGAGTTTATTAAATGAAAGAACGAGTTGGGTTAAGCTATTATATAACAATATTTGTTTTATTTTTTTACCAATTACTATGCTCTATTACATTTTTTTTACCACCTTTACTCGGAGTTTTTTTTGTATTTTTGATTATACATTTTAAAAAAAGTGGTTTTGATAAAACTAGCTTGCTTATTATTTTATATCTATGTCTTATTGAAATAACCCACGGATTAGTGCTGTTTAGCACTACAATAGCGTTTTTAATATTTTTTTATTATTTTTATGATAAGTTGATTTACAAGCTTAAAAATAGAGATATTTTGATAATTATTTTTATAATATTTGTATATTTTATAGATATATTTTTAAATTTATTATTTTCTTATTTATTTGAACTAGAAGTGCTTAAATTAAGCAATATTTTTATTTATTATATATGCCTTGAATCTTTATTATCAATTATTTTGTTTAGAGGTATTGTGTGAGATTAAAATTTGTAATTTTTGTAATATTGTCATTTTTTATAATGCTACTTTCTAGGGTATATTGGCTTAGTATTTATAGCAATGATTATTATGAAGAACTAGCACAAAAGAATTCAACCAAAGAAGAATTAATTCCGCCTATTAGAGGGATAATATTAGATAGAAATAATACCCCATTAGCTGTTAATCAGCTCGGATTTTCAATATCTTTAAAACCACATTTAAGTAGTAATTTATTAGATGTAACAACTAATAAAATTCTAAAATGCTTTAGTGATTTAGATATTGATAAAATTATTAAAATATATAAAAGAGAAAATAGCTATTACAATCAAGATGAAATAGAAATTATAGATTTTATAGAGTATGAGAAGATAAATCCTTGTTATTTTGAGCTGAATTTAGATGATAATATATTAATAAAACCAAGTGTTAAAAGACTATATCCATTTAATTCTTTAGCAAGTCATATAATAGGCTATGTGGCAAGGGCAAATGCTGAAGATATGGTAAATAATGATGTTGTAAAAGTTACAAAAAAAATTGGAAAAACAGGCATAGAAAAATATTATGATGATATATTACAAGGCACGCCTGGTAAAAAAGTTACAAAAGTAAATTCCATCAATCAAGAAGTAGAAGAAATTGAGTTTAAAAAACCAATTATGGAAAATGATATAAAACTCACTATTGATATAAGAATGCAGCAATACTTAGATGAATTGTTTAAAAATATTAGTGGTTCAGCAGTTGTTTTAAATATTGAAGATGGCTCAATTATTGCAGCAGGTTCTTATCCAGAGTATGATTTAAATCCTTTTGTTACTGGAATTTCACAAAATGAATGGGATATGATGATACAAGATTTAGACCACCCATTTACAAATAAGATTATAAATGGTCGTTATCCACCAGGTTCGGTTGTCAAAATGGGCGTAGGCTTATCGTTTTTGCAAAGTGGTAAAATAGATACTAATACTACTTTTACTTGTTCTGGTTCTTTTGATTTTGGTGGTAGAAAATTTAGATGCCATAATGTATATGGGCATGGGGTTATGGATTTAAGAACTGCTATTAGGTCAAGTTGTGATGATTATTTTTATAAAGGCAGCTTAAAAGTTGGAATAGCTGATATAAGTGCAAGTTTATATAAGCTTGGATTTGGTAGAAAAACAGATATTGATTTACCACTTGAGAGTGTTGGTATATTACCAAATAAAGTATGGAAAAGTTCAAGATATAACCAGCCTTGGTATCAAGGTGAAACTTTAATTACTAGCATAGGGCAAGGTAATTTCCTAGCAACTCCAATGCAAGTAGCAGTCTATACAGCAAAATTAGCTAGTGGATATGAAATAAAGCCACATTTTGTAGATGAAATAAATAAAGAAAAAGTTGAAATTGTTAAAAAAGATATTTTTACTCAAAGCGAACAACAAGATTTAAAATATATTAGAGCAGCTATGTATGATGTAGCAAATACACCTAAAGGCACAGGATATAAACCTTTATTGGAGAGTAAAATCACATTAGCAGCTAAAACAGGCACAGCGCAAGTAGTAGGGATTTCTCAAAGTGAAAAAAAGCGTATGAAAGAAGAAAATATGGAATATTATACAAGAAGCCACGCTTGGATGAATGCTTATGGACCTTATGAAGAGCCAAAATATGCCGTGGTTGTTCTAGTTGAGCATGGAATGCATGGAGGTGCTACTTCTGGGCCAATTGTTGCAAAAATATTTAATAAATTATTAGAATTAGGCTATATTGATGAGCAATATCAAAAGGGATTTAAAAAACATAAATGATATTTCAAATTCTAAATGTATTAAAGATAAATTATTATGATTAGCCTATTTTTTTGCAAGGATTTATATGTTTAGAGCATTTTATTTATCTAAAAAATGGTTTTTATGGTCTTGGGGCGGGAGTTTGCTTATTTTACTTGCAATTTTTTCTCAAACCTTACTTAATGTGCAAATCAATAATTGGTATAAAGATTTTTATAATCTCTTACAAGCAGCACCACAAAATAGCACTTACGAGCAGTTTTTAAGTGGCTTGAGTGATTTTTTATTTATAGCTTTACCTTATATTTTAATAGCTACATTAACAGCGTTTTTTTCTAGGCATTTTGCTTTTGCTTGGAGAGAAGCTATTACATTTGCTTATCTTAAGGCTTGGCGTAAGAATAATGATTATATAGAAGGCTCATCACAGCGTATTCAAGAAGATATATATAGATTTGCAAAAATCGTTGAGAGCTTGGGTGTTGATATTATAAAGGCTTTTATGACCTTGATTGCCTTTTTGCCTATTTTATATACTTTAGGGGCTAATTTGGTTTTACCTATTTTTAATTTTCAATCAGGTTTAATTATGTGGGCTTTATTAACAAGTGTTGGTGGTCTTATTATATCTTGGTTTGTTGGAATTAAACTTCCTAATCTTGAATATAACAATCAAAAAGCCGAAGCTGCTTTTAGAAAAGAACTAGTTTATGCAGAAAATGATAGAACCAATCACGCATTACCAGAGCAAATGTTTGAGCTTTTTACAGGGCTTAAGTTTAATTATAAAAGATTGTTTTTGCACTATGGATATTTTGATGTTTGGCTATATTTATACGAACAATTTATGGTGATTTTTGCTTATTTGATAGTAGGGCAAAATTTATTCTTAGGAATAATTGCCCTAGGTGTTTTAGTTCAAATCAATAATGCTTTTAGTAGTGTTCGTTCAAGCTTTAGTGTTCTTACTAAAAACTGGACAACTATTACAGAATTAAGAAGTATTCACAAGCGTTTAAAAGAATTTGAAGAGCATATTAATTTTAAAATTAATTCTTAATTTATGTTATTTTGAATTAATTTTATTTGTATAAACTAATGGCATTTTTTAATTTTTAATAAAGGTTATTAATGAATTTTTTACAAAATCAAGCTTTAAAATATACTTGCAATTTTCTTAACAAAGAGCTTAAGTCTAAGTTTAATTTTAAAAATGAAGTTAATTTAGAAAAATCTAAAGATGGTAAAAAGGTAATGTTATATATTCATGTTCCGTTTTGCCATACTTTTTGTCCTTATTGTAGCTTTCACAAATTTGCTTATGATGAAGAATTATGTAAAGAATATTTTAAAACTTTAAGAATTGAATTACAGCAATTTAAGGATTTAGGATACGATTTTAATACACTTTATGTTGGTGGCGGAACTACTTTAATCAATGAAGCAGAACTTATAAAAACACTTAGTTTATGTAAGGATTTATTTAGTATTGAAGAGATTTCTTGTGAGAGTGACCCAAATCATATAAAGCCTGAAGCTTTAAAAGACTTTAAAGGGCTTATTGATAGGCTTAGTTGTGGGGTGCAGAGTTTTGATGATGAAATTTTAAGAAAAGTTAATCGTTTAGAAAAGTTTGGAAATCAAAAAGAATTAGTAAAAAAATTAGAATCAGCTAATGGTATTTTGCCAACTTTTAGTATTGATTTGATTTTTAATTTTCCATCACAAACAAAACAAATGCTAATAAAAGATATTGAATTAGCTAAAAATATTGCTCCATCACAAATTACTTTATATCCACTGATGAAATCTAATCTTACTAAAGAAATAATTGCAGCTAAATTAGGCATAGATAAACAAGATAATGAATATGAATTTTATAAGATAATTTGCGAATACTTTAGTGATTATGAGCAAAATAACTCTTGGAGTTTTTCTAAGGATAGAACTAGTTTTAATGATGAATATGTAAGCACACATCACGAATACATTGGTGCTGGTAGCGGGGCTTTTTCTTTTACAAATAATAAGCTTTTAGTAAATGCTTTTAAATTAGATGATTATAAAGCTAAGGTTTTAGCTGGTAAAAATCAAAAATTAGCTCACATAGATTTTAGTCCTGAAGATAGAATTAATTATATTTTTCTAACAGAGTTTTTTAAGGATAATTTGAATATTAATAATTTTAATTCTAATTATAATTGTGATTTAGAAAAACACTTAGGGCTAAAACTAAAAGCAATGCAGACTATTGGAGCAATTAACATAAATAATGGTATTATTAATAATACTTTTTTTGGTAAATATCTAGCACTTACCTTAATGAAAGAATTTTATATAAATATGGATTTAGTAAGGGCTTATTTTAGAAAGGATTTATAATGAAAAAATATTTATTTTTACTAATAAGCTCAATGCTTTTTGCTAGAGAAAATCCATTTGTGCCTATTGTAAAAATCAATAATCCAAGTCCTATTGAAGAGATAAAGGAATTTAAAAAAACAGCTTTTAGTGTTCCAAGCGATGCTAGAATTTTAAATAAAATGAAACTTATTTATACAAATGTAGATGGGACATTGAAAGAATTTGAATTAGATATTAATGAGGCTCTTGATTGGCATAAGGTTTATATGCTACTTGACGCCCAAGAGCTTACAAACCAAGATAAAGAAGAAGCAAAAACTGAATTAAAAGAAGTTGATAAAATAAAACTTGCATTAAAAAATCAAGAAAATGCTAACGATGACAATTCTAATGTGGAGCAAAATACTACTAAAATTACTGAAGTTAAGAAAGAAGAAAATCAAGAAAATAAAATTAGTAAAACCACAGAATATACACCTTTATCATTAGACATATCAAATAATTTTAAAATAGTTATAGACAAAAGAAATATTTCAATTAAAACAAATAGCGAATTAATTAGGGAATTTAGTTTAAAAAAACCAAATAGAATTGTTATGGATTTTAAAATTAATCCAAGTTTAAAAAATAAATCATTTGAAATAAAAGCTAATTATTTTGATGAAATTTATACTGGAGTTCATAGAAATTTTTATCGTCTTGTAATAAAACTTGATGGTATATATAATTATAATATTGAAAAAAAATCTAAAGAATATTTAATTAAATTACAATAAAAAGGGGTGTTATGAAAAAAATAATTTTTTTAGGTGCTGGATATGCGAACTTATCTTTAATTAAAAGTCTAAGCAAGGAAGATTTAACAAAGGCTGAATTTTTACTAATTAATAATAATTCATATCATTATAAAACTACAGAATTACATAAAATTGCAGCAAATGAGAGTGAAAAAAATATCAAAATTCCTTTAAAAGATATAATTCCTAGCGAAATTGTAATTATTCAAGATAGTGCTATTAAAATTGAAGGAAATAAATTATATTGCAAAAATACTGATTATGATTTTGATGAGATTTATGTAGGTTTAGGTGCTAATAAAAATACTTTTGGTATAGAAGGGCTTGATGAAGCTTATGAAATCGGAACTTATGAAGACGCTTTAAAAACCAAAGAAATTATTTATTCTAATTTAGAAAAATCTGAAAGTATTTATAAAAATATTGTAATTTGTGGAGCTGGATTTAGTGGTGTTGAATTATGTGCTTCTATAGCTCAAGTTTGCAAAAGCAAAGGAATTGATGCAAAAATTAGCATAGTTGAAGCTATGGATGAAATTTTGCCTATGTATAATAAAGATTTGGCAAAAATAGCAAGAAATTATCTTGAAAAATTAGGCGTAAAAGTTTTAACATCTCATAAAATTATTAAAAAAATTGGGGATAGATTGTATTTAAACAATGAAGATACTTATATAGATTCAAAAAATATAATCTTTACAGCTGGCGTTAAGGGAAATGAAGTTATTAAAAATAGTGTATTTGAAAACAAAAATAATAGAATATTAGTTAATGAGTTTTTACAAGCGCCAAATTATTCAAATTGCTATATTTTAGGAGATTGTTCTTTAATTATGAATAATGATAGACCATTTGCTCCAACAGCTCAAATAGCTTGCAAGCAAGGTAATTATTTAGCAAGAAGTTTAAGTGCTAGGTTAAATAATGAAGAATTTAAAGAAACATTTATTTATAAAGACCAAGGAAGTGTTTGTTCTCTTAGTGAAAAATATGCCGTTGCAAGTATTCAAGGCAAAGATTTTAGTGGATTTTTAGCAAAAGTTCTTAAAAAAATCACAGAATTAAAATGGCAATATAAATTATTTGGATTTAAAGGTCTATAAATTTTTTTAATTCAAATTCTTTTTAGAATTTGAATTAAATTCTACAAAAACATTACGAATTTACACACTTTAAAATAAATTACAAAATTACACACAAATCTTACTCTTTATTAAACTTTAAAATCTAATGTTTGCTTAAAAATAAGGAGAAAGAATGGGAGTTTTAGAAAACTTTAAACAAATTGCAGCAATTCCGCATTGTAGTTTTGATGCAGTTAAATTAAAAGATTTTTTAATTAATTATGCAAAATCAAAAGGTTTTGAAGTATTAGTTGATAAGGCTGAAAATATTTTATGTAAAAAGGGAAATCCTAATATATGCTTGCAAAGTCATTATGATATGGTTTGTGTTGGAGATGCACCTAATATAAATATAATAGAAAGTGATGGATTTATTAAGGCAAATAATTCAACCTTAGGTGCTGATAATGGTATAGGAATTGCCATTATGATGGAAGCTATGAATGAGTTTAGCGACCTTGAATGTTTATTTACCGCTAATGAAGAAGTAGGGCTTATAGGTGCAAATAATTTAGAGCTAAAAATTAGTTCACAACACTTATTAAATCTTGATAGCGAGTGTGTAGATAGAGTAATAATTGGTTGTGCGGCGAGTTTAATGATGAATGTAAATATTAAGCTAAATTATAAAAACCCTAGTAAAAAATATTTATATGAAGCTCATACTAAAGGCTATAAAGGCGGTCATAGTGGGATTGATATTATTAAAAACATTCCTAGTGCTATTAGTGATTTAGCTTTATTTTTATATAAAAACGATGCTGAATTAGTAAGCTTTAGTGGTGGGGAAAGAACTAATAGTATAAGTGTAAATGCTAAGGCTATTTTTTATAGCGACACTGAACTTAAATCTAGCGAAAATATTGAAATAACCAAGCTTGAGAGTAAAGGCGAAAAAGTAATTCAAGAAGATATTTTAAGTCTAATTACTAGTTATAAACACGGAGTTTGGTCTTATTCAAGGGATTTAAATATAGTAAAAACTAGCGTAAATCTAGCAATTATTAGTCAAAATAATGATGAATTAAAGCTTGAATTATTTGCAAGAAGCGATAATTCAGCAGATTTAGATGAAGTCTTTTATAAAACCAAAGCACATTTTAATAATTATGAAGTAAGACTACTTGCTAAAGATGAGCCTTGGGAGCCTGTGCCAAATGATTTTACTTATGCAGTGCTTAATTCTTTACAAAAATATAACCCAAAAGCTAGTATGAGCAGTATTCACGCAGGGCTTGAGTGCGGAGTGCTAAAAACTAAGCAAAATGAATTATTATGTGCTTCAATAGGTCCAAATATCTTAAGCCCACATAGTATTTATGAAAGATGTGAGATTAGCACAATAGATATTATTAAAAACACAACATTTGATTTAATTAAAAACTACAAATAAAAGGAGATAAAATGAGTTTTCGTATAGAACACGATACAATGGGTGAAGTTAAAGTTCCTGCAGATAAATTGTGGGCAGCACAAACACAAAGAAGTTTAGAGAATTTCAAAATCGGCACAGAAAAAATGCCTGTAGAATTAATCCACGCTTTTGCGCATCTTAAGAAGTCTTTAGCTTTAGTAAATAATGATTTAGGCAAATTAGACAATGTAAAAAAAGATGCAATCGTTAAAGCTTGTGATGAGATTTTAGCTAATAAACATAATGATGAATTCCCACTTGCTATATGGCAAACAGGTTCAGGAACACAAACAAATATGAACCTAAATGAAGTTATAGCAAATCTTGCTACTAAACTTAGTGGAATGGATTTTACTAAAGAAAAAATAGTCCATCCAAATGACCATGTAAATATGAGCCAAAGTTCAAATGATACATTCCCAACTGCAATGCATATAGTTGCAGTTTTAGAAACTGAAAGGACTTTAATTCCTGCATTAGAAATTCTAGAAAAAACACTAGATAAAAAAGCAAAAGAATTTGAAAATATAATTAAAATCGGAAGAACCCACTTGCAAGATGCAACCCCACTTACTTTAGGTCAAGAATTTAGTGGATATGTATATATGTTGCAAAGCTCAAAAAGACATATTTTAAAAGCACTTGAAGATGTAAGAGAGCTAACAATTGGCGGAACAGCTGTTGGAACTGGAATTAATGCTCATCCAGAACTTAGTGAAAAAGTATCAGCAAAATTAAGCGAACTTTTAGGCACTAAATTTATAAGTAGCCCAAACAAATTCCACGGACTTACAAGTCACGATGCTTTAGTATTTTTACACGGAGCATTTAAGGCTCTTGCAGCAAATTTAATGAAAATAGCAAACGATATTAGATGGCTTGCAAGTGGTCCTAGATGTGGTTTAGGAGAGCTTAGTATTCCTGAAAATGAGCCAGGTAGCTCAATTATGCCAGGTAAAGTAAATCCTACTCAAAGTGAAGCTTTAACAATGCTTAGCGTTCAAGTAATGGGAAATGATGCGGCAATTGGTTTTGCAGCTTCTCAAGGTAATTTTGAGCTAAATGTATTTAAGCCTGTGATTATTTATAATTTCTTACAAAGTTTAAGATTATTAGCTGATGGTATGATTAGCTTTAATGATAATTGTGCTATAGGAATTACTCCAAATATTGATAAAATTACTCATAATTTAAATAATTCTTTAATGCTAGTAACTGCACTAAATCCACATATTGGCTATGAAAATGCAGCAAAAGTTGCAAAAAATGCTCACAAAAAAGGAATTAGCCTAAAAGAATCTTGCTTAGAATTAGGTTTAGTTAGTGAAGAAGATTTTGATAAATTTGTAGTTCCTGCAAATATGATTAAGCCAAAATGAGAGAATTACTTTTAGCAATAGAAAGTAGCTGCGATGATTCAAGCATCGCAGCTATTAATGTAAATACTTATGAATGTTTATTTTATGAAAAAATATCTCAAGATGAGCATAATGAATTTGGTGGAGTTGTGCCAGAACTTGCATCAAGGCTACATACTGAAGCTTTACCTAAAATATTAGCTAAAACTAAGCCTTTTTTAAACGAATTAAAAGCAATTGCAGTTACTAATGAGCCAGGATTATCAGTATCTCTTCAAAGTGGAGTTGCAATGGCTAAGGCTTTAAGTGTGGCTTTAAATATACCATTAATTGCGATAAATCATTTAAAAGGTCATATTTGTTCTTTATTTTTAGATAAAGAAATAATGAATGATTTTTTAGTTTTGCTTGTAAGTGGCGGTCATACTATGATACTTGAGATTACTAAAGAATATGATATAAATTTAATAGCAACTACAAGCGATGATAGTTTTGGAGAAAGTTTTGATAAAGTTGCAAAAATGCTAGGACTTGGTTATCCTGGTGGGGTATTTATTGAAGAATTAGCAAAAAATGAAAGTAATAATACTTATGAGTTTTCTTTACCAATCCCAAGTAAAAGTAGGCTTGAGTATTCATTTTCGGGTATTAAAAATCAAGTTAGATTAGCTATTAATGATTGTATAGCAAATAATACTTTAGATACTCAAAAAGCAAATATAGCAGCAGCATTTCAAAGAATTGCTTGTAAGCATATAATTAATAAATTAAACATAGTTTTGCATAATAAAAATTATAAAGCATTAGGCGTAGTTGGTGGTGCAAGTGCTAATTTATTGCTTAGGTCTAAATTAGATGAAATTTGTAAAAAAAATAATATGCAATTATTATTAGCTCCGCTTAAATATTGTTCTGATAATGCTTTAATGATAGCAAGAGCAGGGGTTATTGCATACAAAAATAAAGATTTTGTAAATATAAGTGATGATATAATAAACCCAAAATCAAAAAATTTTAAAAGGCTTTAATTTAATGAAAAAAATATTTTTATGTTTAGGATTATTAGGTAGTTTATTAGCTAAGGATTATGGTAATTATATAAGTATTGATGAAAATGGTAAAAAAACTGCTAGATGGCATATTTATGAAGAAAATAATGAATTATTTGGCAAAGTTGTTAAATTGTTTGAATATGGCGATGATGAACTTTGTAAATCTTGTGAAAAAACTTATGATTATTTTACTTATGCAGAAGATGCTAGAAAGATGAAAATAGTAGGTGCGCCATTGCTTTATAAATTAAAAAAAGATGGTGAAAATTCTTATAAAAGTGGTTACATAATTGACCCAGAAAGTGGTAAATTATATAGAGCAAATGCAACTTTTAAAGATGATAAATTAATTTTAAGAGGATATGTTGGATTTTCTTTAATAGGAAGAAGTCAGACTTGGATTAAGGAAAAATAATGCAAGAGTTATTAACTCTTGCTAAAAGAGCAGCAAGAATTGCTGGAGATGAAATAATTGATATAAAACACCCTTTAATTAATACAAAACCAGATGGAACTTTAGTTAGTTCAGCTGATTTAAAAGCTAATGAAATCATATTTGATATTTTAGGAAAAAGTAAAATTAATATATGTTCTGAAGAACAGATTTTAGATTATGAAAAAAGAAAAAAAACTTTATTTTGGCTAATTGACCCACTTGATGGAACTAATAACTATTTAAAAAATAGAAAAAATTTTTGCGTTTGTATTAGCTTGATTGAAAATACAAGACCAATTTTAGGTGTAATTTATGATGTTTGCAATAAGAATTTGTATTATTCAGCTAAAAATATGCCAGTTTATAAAAATCAAGAAATCCTAAATAAAGTTAAAAAAGAATCAAATAAAGCTTTAGTATCTTTAAGAAAAGAACAAGATATAAATAATAGTAAAATTCCATTTAGCTACGGATACTCGGCATTAAATATAGGCTCTGCATTAAAGTTTTGTGCTTTATTAGAAGGTGATGCTGATGTATATTTAAGATACGAAAGGCTCAATTCTTGGGATTTAGCTGCTGGGGATTTTTTAATAAATCAAAGTGGTGGATTAATGTTAGGGCTTGATAAACAAAAATTGAATTATAATACGCCCAATTTTTCTTGCAAACCTTTTATAGCGTTTTCAAGTGTATTTAATAAGGATTAATATGAATATTTTTAACACACATAGAATAGTTTTTGAAGGTTCTTCGGTTAGCAAATATTTAAGTGATAATTTAACTTGCATTCAATTTAGTTTAAATGGTGTAATTGATGCGGGATTTTTACCAAAACCAACTGATGATAATTTTATAAAGCATGTTTTTATTTCTCACACTCATTTAGACCATATTTGTGCTATTGCTTTATATGTTGATAATTATTTTTTAAAACTTCAAGATAGTATTTGTATATATGCTAGTAAAGAAAGTATAGATAATCTTAAAGAGCATTTTTTTAACAATAAAATTTGGCCTGATTTTGCAAAGATAAAATTGCCAAATGGAAGTCCTGCTATAGTTTATAAAGAAATTAATGTAGGAGATAAATTATTAATAGATGATATAACAATAGAGCCAGTTAAGAGCTATCATACTGAAGGTAGTTTTGGCTTTATTTTAAGCTATGATAAAGATAGTATATATTTTACTTCAGATACTTATTATCACGATGATATAGTGGAATTAATCAATAAAAGAACTGATATAAGACAAGTAATTGCTGATGTTAGTTTTGATTCAAGTTTAGAAAAATTAGCACAAGATTCAAAACACTTAACTCCAAAATTATTAAAAAAAATACAAGAGCAAGTAAGAGATGATGTGATTTTCCATGTATACCACATTAAATATTGCTTTAAAGATAAAATAGAAGAAGAATTAAGAGAATTTAATATCTTAAAAGATTATGGAATGATTATTAAAAATGGTTCATTTATGCAATTTAATACAAATTATCAAAGTGATATGATAAATGTATTGAAAAGACATAATTTAGACCAAGAACAAAAACTAGAAACCATACTTGAATGCTTTTCTCAAATTTCTAAAAACTCTGATTCTAAAGCCAACCTAAATACCTTAGGCGAAATGGTTAAACAAAACATTCAAGCTGATAGATGTAGTGTATGGTTTATTGATAATGAAAGAAAAGAATATTATACCTTACACGCTGATGGAGTAGGTGAGATTAGAGTTCCTTTTGGTAAAGGAATAGTAGGTCGTGCAATTGAGACAAAAGAAGCTATTTTAGAAAATAATCCAAAAAGCAATCCGTATTTTGATAGCTCAAATGATGAGAGAACAAAATATAGCACTAAATCAATTTTAGCTATGCCTATTTTAAATAGTGAGCATGAAGTTATTGGGGTATTCCAAGCTTTAAATAAACTTACAGATATTAATAATAATTTTGATAAAGATGATTTAGATTATCTAAGAATTGCAGCTGATTATTCAGGTAAGATTTATGAAGGAATGAAATTCCAAGAAGATATTTTAAATGCTCAAAAAGATTTAATTTATTCAATAGCTGAAATGGTTGAGAGCAAAAGTGAAGAAACTGGAAATCATGTAAAAAGAGTAGGTAAAATAAGCGAAGCCATAGCAAGACAAATGGGATTAAGTGAAGAAGAAGTAACGCTAATTAGTTATGGTGCTCCAACTCACGATATTGGTAAAATTGGAATTCCTGATGCTATTTTAAATAAACCTGGAAGACTTGATGAAAAAGAATTTAAAACTATGCAAAAACACGCACAAATAGGCTATGAAATGTTGCATAGATTTAAAGGCAAAATTATGGAAGCAGCAGCAATCATCGCTCACGAGCATCACGAAAAATATGCAGGTGGCGGTTATCCAATGGGTAAAAAAGGTGATGATATTCATATTTATGCAAGAATTGTTTCTTTAGCTGATGTTTTTGACGCACTTGCAAGTGATAGATGTTATAAAAAAGCTTGGCCACTTGATGAAGTTTGCAAATATATTAGTGATAATTCAGGTTTTCAATTTGACCCTAAAGTGGTTGAAGCATTTTTTGCTTGTAAAGAAGAAATATTTGCAATAAAAGAAAAATATGTTGATAAATATATTGATGATAATTTAATGTGATTGTAATTTGTTGATTTTTTAGATTAATCCAAATTAATTTTTCATTGATTTGGATTAATTATTTGCTTTAATTTAAACTATTAATACTTTTTTAAATAAAATTATCTATAATCGCTCCTTTTTTAAAATTAGGAGTAGTTTAATGTTTTTTAAAAATAATAAAGAAATACAAGACAAGATTATTAACGAGTTAAAAGATAAAGAAGCTATTTTAAAAGCTATTTATAAAGAAATGGCGATTATAGAATTTGATACTAAAGGAAATATTGTTGATGCAAATGAGCATTTTTTAAAAGCTACGAAATATACACTAGCAGAGATAAAAGGTAAGCATCATAGAATATTTTGTGATAAACATTATGTTAATTCAAGTGATTATTCAATCTTTTGGCAAGAATTATCAAGAAATATTCCACAAAGTGGTCAGTTTAAAAGATTTGCAAAAGATGGTCAAGTAGTTTATTTAGAAGCAAATTATTTACCAATAGTAGATGAACAAAATCAAGTTTATAAAGTAATTAAGTTTGCTGCTGATGTTACAGAACACGAAAATGAATTGTTGGATTTAAAAAATACAATTAATGCGGCAAGTAAGTCTATGGCTTTAATTGAATTCACTCCAAACGGGGAAATACTTGATGCAAATGATAATTTTTTAAATACATTAAATTACAGAAAAAGCGAAATTATAGGCAAACATCATTCTATGTTTTGTGATAGTGAATATGTAAAAAGTAGTGATTATAGAAAATTTTGGGAAGATTTAAGAAGCGGACATTTTCAATCAGGTCAATTTATAAGATATACAAAAGATAATAATCCTGTATATTTAGAAGCAAGTTATAATCCTGTTTATAATGCCGAAGGTAAGGTTTATAAGGTAATTAAATTCGCAAGCGATGTTAGCGAGCAAGTAATAAGAGATTTGAATAAAAATAAAATCGTAAGCGAGTTAGCACAAAAAAATGATGAAAGCACAAATGAAGGTAGTAAAGTTATTGCTAAAACCGTGCAAAATGTCCAAGAAATAGCAGAAATTATGAATGAAAGTAGTGAATTGGTTAATTCGTTAAATACTCAATCAGATGAGATTGTATCTGTTATTCAAACTATTAAAGATATTGCAGAGCAAACTAATTTATTAGCATTAAATGCTGCTATTGAAGCTGCTCGTGCTGGCGAGCATGGTCGTGGTTTTGCTGTGGTTGCTGATGAGGTTAGAAAACTTGCTGAAAGGACTGCAACATCAATTAATGAAATTACTTTAACAATTAATTCTATTAGAAATGTTAGTGCTAATGTTGTTGAGAGTATAAATAAAAGCATAGCTCAAGTAAATGATAGTGTTGTGTTAGCAAATACTGCAAATGAATGTATGAATAAAATCAAACAAAGTTCAGAAGAAGTAGCAAGAGCTATGGAAGAAAATAAATAAATATAATTTGAAATTCTTAGGAATTTCAAATTAGTTTTTTAAGTCTTTTTGCAATTCTTTTAAAAAAATTCTCGCAACATCACTTAATTTATCATCAATCCAAATTAATCTTAAATTAGAAGTAATTAATGGGTTTATAGGCTTAAAACATAAATCATCATTAGTGTTAATTAATTTATCAAGAGATAAAGCGTATCCAATATCTTCTTTAACAAAAATTGCAGCATTGTATAATAAATCATAAGTAGCTACTATATTTAGCTTATCTTGATTTTGTCTTAAAACATTTGGCATTTCTTGCGTAAAACCTTGTCTTGATACTATAAGTGGCATTTGAAATAAATCATTTATGCTTATATCTTTTTGCTTAGCGTATTTTGAAGTATTTTTCATAATAATCCCCCAAGTATCACTATGATTTAAATCTAAATAACTAAAATTGCTAATATCAAATTCTTGAACTACAACGGCAAAATCTATTAAAGAATTTTGTAATTTATTTACCACATTTTCATAGTTTCCACTAAATATATGAAACTTAATATTTTTATTTTGTAGCTTTTTAGCAGTTCTTGCTATTTTGACTATTCCAATTGATTCAGCACAGCCTATATAAACATCTCCACCATTAAAATCTTTTAAATTTTTAAATTCTTGCTCGGTTTTATCAACTAAATCTAAAATATCACAAGCTCTTTTATAAAGCATTTCTCCTTCTTTTGTGAGAATGATTTTATAATTTGTCCTAATAAAAAGTTTTTGCCCTAATTTTACTTCTAAATCTTTTAATTGTCTTGATAGATTTGGTTGAGAAAGATTTAATTTATTAGCTGCTTTAGTTATGTTTTGCAATTTTGCAGATTCTATAAAATATTTTAAAACTCTAATTTCCATAATATTCCTTAGAAATAATTAATTTTTATAATTAATTATATATTATAAGTATTTGATATTTCTACTAAAAATAAATAAAATTATTTTACTTTTAAAACAAGGAGATTTTTTATGAATAATTTTATTTTTCACAATCCAACTAAGATTTATTTTACTGATGAAGTAGAGCAATCTTTAGAATTTGAATTAAGTAAATATGGTAAAAATATTGTTTTGGTTTATGGTTGCGGCTCGGTGCATAAAAATGGTATTTTTAACCAAATTGTAAAAATACTAGATAAATTAGGCAAAAATGTAGCATATATTGATGGTGTTATGCCAAATCCTACTTTAGAAAAATTAAACTCAGGTGTAAAGATAGCAAGAGAACATAAAGCTGATTTTTTATTAGCTTTAGGTGGTGGTTCTGTTTGTGATTATACAAAAGCTTTAGCAGTTAGTATAAACTCAAGCGATGATTATTGGGATAGGTATTTTATAAATCAACTTGAGCCAACTTGTGATGTAGTTTCGTTAGGTTGTATTTTAACAATGTGTGGGACAGGCTCTGAAATGAATGGTGGTAGCGTAATTACAAATGAAAAAACTCATCAAAAAATAGGAAAAGTTTTTAATGATAAAAGAGTATTTCCTAAGTTTTCTATATTAAATCCTAAATACACTTTAAGTCTTAGCAAATATCAAATGATAAATGGAATTTATGATGCGTTTAATCATATTTTAGAGCAATATTTTTCAAAAGAAGATGATAATGTGAGCGATTATTTAGCAGAAGGGCTTATGCGTTCAATAATCTCATCAAGCAAAATTGCAAACAAAAATCCTAATGATTATAAGGCTAGAAGCGATATTATGTGGGCAAGTACTCTAGCATTAAATACTATGCTTCATTGTGGTAAAAATGGAGATTGGATGGTTCATATGATAGGTCAGGCAATTGGTGGCTTTACCAATGCAACGCACGGAGCTACTTTAAGTGCTATTAGTTTGGCGTATTATGAATATATAATGCCTTATAATATTGAGAAATTTAAAAGGTTTGCTATTAATGTCTGGGATATAAAAGACAATAAAAGCGATGAAGAAATAGCTAAATTAGGACTATTTGCTATGAGAGATTGGATGAGTGAGCTAGATCTTTGTATGAATATAAAAGATTTATTAGTAGATGAAAGCTTGATTGAAGATATTGCTAATAATGTATTCATCTTAAATGGTGGTTATAAGGAGCTTAATAAAGATGAAATTATTCATATACTTAAGAAAAGTTTTTAGCATTTTTATTGGTTTAGGAGCTTTTTGTGTGTTAAATGGATTTAGCAATGATGAAATATATGTTGAAATAAATAATCAAGAATTAAGAATAAAATTAGAAAGCAATTCATCATCAACTGCTCTTTATGAAGTATTACAAAAGTCTGATTTAAATATCTTGATGAATGATTATGGTGGGTTTGAAAAGGTAGGAAGAATTGATAAAAATCTTCCTACTAATGATAAATATTTTCAAGCTAAAGCACTTGATGTGATTTTATATAATGCTAATAATATAGTAATTTATTATGATAATAATTCTTGGAGTTTTACTAAATTAGGAACAATTTATGGCATTAGTAAAGATGAGTTAAAAAAGCTTTTAGGTAATGGCAAAATTAATGCTAGGTTTTATGTTAAAAATAAGGATTAATTATGATTAAGTATGTAAAAGCAAATTCTATTGAGCATAAACTTATGCTTAAACAAGCTAAAGAAGCTATGAAAATAACTTTTAAAATTAACAATACTTATAATGAACCAGAAGAATTAAATAAATTATTTTCTCAATTAATTGGTAAAGAAGTAGATGAAAGTTTTACTTTATTTCCACCTTTTAATACGGATTGCGGTAAAAATATTTCAGTAGGCAAAAATGTATTTATAAATAGCGGTTGTAAATTTCAAGACCAAGGTGGAATTTATATTGGAAATAATGTTTTAATAGGGCATAATGTAGTATTAGCTACTATAAATCACGATATCAATCCATTTAAACGCTCTGATATGGTATTAAAGCCAATAACAATAGAAGATAATGTTTGGATTGGTTCAAATGCCACAATACTTAGCGGAGTAAAAATTAAAAAAGGCTCAATAATAGCAGCTGGTGCGGTGGTTACTAAAGATGTTGAAGAATTTCAAATAGTAGCAGGGGTTCCAGCTAAATTAATTAAAACTATAAAATTAAGCTAATTAATAAATTAGCTTAATAATTTTTCTTGTTGAGTTTTTATGATATTTACAATTGAGCGAATATTATCAATTGTATATGGTAATGGTAGGAAATCTACTTCTTGAATAATCTTTTCAATATTAGGTGTTATTTTATGATTATTTAGTATAAGAATTAATTTAAAGCAATATTCATCTTGTGCTTTTACTAAACGATTTAAATCATATTCATTAAAAGTATTAATTAGATTTGCGTCTAATAAAACAGCTCTATAAGCGCAATTTACCCCATCTTCAATTTTTTCTAAAAGACCATTACTTGATTGGTTTTGAATGCAGTTTATTTCATAGCTTTCAAGATTTGCAGTGATTGTTTTTGATATGTCAATATTGTTATGAACTATTAAAACACTTAATCTATCTTTTGGAGTTACATCTGGTAAATTATTTTCTTTATCATTGATTAGTATTGGGATACTAAGACAGATTGCGTGATTAATTCTTTCATTTGTATCCTTAAAGGCATAGCTAGAACCATCATTTTTTTTCATATATCCACTAAATTTATGTAATTGTTCTGAAATAGATAATTTTTTAGGATTAGTAAAGCTTTTAAATAGTTCAGTTTTTTTATCATCAACAACCCCACAAACTCCAATATCAACGCATAAAAGAGTTCTATTTTGCATATTATTCATAATTCCAATATCAATAAATATGGTTTCATTTTCTACATTTTGATTAATCAAATCAGCAGCAGCCCAAATAGCATTGATAATATTTGTATAATCTCCATAAAAATACCTATTTGGCATACATTTTTCATTGTTATCGTTTAGATATAACATATCTTGTCTAACTAAAAATATATTATTTTTAACACTAGCTTCGTAATTTAGCGTTTTGAAAAAATATAAAAACACTTCTTGTAAATCAAAATATAAAGATGATTTTTCAAAACTTTCACTTTCAAATTCTGCTTCATCGCTAACACTAAACATTTTTACTTTTTTAGTTTTTAATTTCATTTTTAGCTTGTAAATATAAGCTAATAATAAAACTATTAAGCCACCTAAAACTACAAATAAAAGTATTGTATCTTTATCAGAAAAATCTATTTTAGAATCTGCAAATAGATAGGTTGAGATTAAAATTAGTAATAATTTTTTCATATTTTCCTTTCAAATAATAAGCATTGCATCGCCGTATGAGTAAAATTTATATTTATTTTTAATAGCTTCTTCATAAAGTTTTAAAGTATTTTGCCTACCTATAAAACTAGCTACTAACATAATTAAAGTTGATTTTGGCAAATGAAAATTTGTTAATAAATAATTTTGTCTAATTGGCCTATTAGATGGGTTTAAAAACAAATCACATTCACCACTACTTTTTTTTGTCCTTGCATAATACTCTATTGTTCTTGTAGCAGTTGTGCCAACCCCTAAAATAGGTATATCACTATTAATTAATTTTATTGCTTCATCGCTTAGATTGAAGTATTCGCTATGCATTTTATGTTCTTGTATGTTTTCACATTCTACACTAGCAAAAGTTCCTGCACCAACATGTAAAGTAATATAAGCGCTTTTTTTATCTTTTAGACTATCTAAAACTCTATTCGTAAAATGCAATGACGCAGTAGGTGCTGCAACAGCTCCAATATTTTTAGCAAACACACTTTGATAATTTATCTCATCATCTAAATTATCCATTCTTTTAAGATATGGTGGTAGTGGAATATGTCCGATTTTTTCGCTAATTGTTAAAACTTCATCGGTTTTTAAAACTTCATTGTTTTTGCAAAATTTCACAATTCTGGTGCCATCTGCGTTTAGCTTTAATATTTTTGCGTTTAAATTATCTTGAAAAATTAAAATATCATCTTCTTTAACTTTACCCCTAATTTGCACTAAAAACTCATCATTTGCTAGAATTTTATTTATAAATAATTCACATTTTGCACCACTAATTTTATTGCCATAAAATCTAGCTTTAAATACTTTAGTATCATTAAAAATCAAAGCACATTCAGGCAAAAAATTAGCTAATTCATAAAATACACTATGAGTAATTTTTCCACTATTTTTTTCATACACTAATAGTTTTGCACTATCAGCAGGATTTGCAGGGTATTTTGCTATTAATTCTTCTGGCAAATCATAATCATAAGAACTTAGTAAATTATCAAGCATTTTTATCTTCTAATAATTCTTTTTCATCATCTTCGCTATCTATATCAGGGTCAGCTGGATTTACTACTTTAGCAATATAAATTGAAATAGCATAAAGCCCAATTAAAGGAATTGCCATTAAAAATTGCGAAAATACATCAGGCGGGGTCATAATTGCTGCGAATATAAAAATAACTAATATAGCAACTCTGAAATTTCTAATAAGAGTTTTTTCAGTTACAAGACCAATTTTTGCTAAGAAAAATATAGCAACAGGTAATTCATATCCTAGTCCAAATGCAATTACTAATTTTGTAAAAAAGCTCACATATTCAGAAATTGAAGGCATAGCCTTATACTCTCCACCGCTAAAATTGATTAAAAAATCAAAAGCAATAGGAACTACTAAATAATAGCAAAACGCCGCACCAATCAAAAACATAATAGTAGCACTAAATACAAAAGGCACTACAAATCTTTTTTCATTTTCATATAAACCTGGTTCAACAAATTTCCAAGCTTGCCACAAAATTATAGGCAATGCTACAAGAAATGCTGCAAATAAAGAAACTTGCATAGCAGTGAAGAAATTCTCTTGTGGTTTATAAAATATAATTTCAGAGCCTTCAGGCAATACATTCATAAGTGGAACACAAATAAAATGTAGTATTGGTTTCCAAAATACAAAACATACAAAAAAAGCTAAAATCAAAGCAACTACACTAATAAATAATCTTTTTCTAAGTTCAACTAAATGTGGTTTTAATTCTTCAAACATTTTCGCTCTTTTCTTTTAAAAATTGTTCTCTTTTGCTAAGTTGCTTTTCTTCTGTATTTATATTTTTTTCTTCTGTAGAATTTGAATTTTGATTTGAGTTTTCTGTATTTTTTACACTATCAATAGTGCTATTTAAAGCATTTTGTGCGTCTTTTTCAAAATCACTTAAAGTATTTTTAATCTCATCAAATTCTTCAAAGCTTAGTTTTTTTCTGATACTATCATTTGCTTTTGTGATTTCTTCTTTATATTTTCTAGCTTCATCTTTTAATTCGCTAATATTGATTTCGTTTTCTATACTTGATTTAGCTTCGTTAATTTGTTTTTTAACAGCCTTTAATAATTTTGCGATTTCAACTATAGTGCTAGGTAGTTTTTCAGGTCCTAAAACCAAAACAGCAACTATTAAAATAATAACAATTTCCATAAAACTCATAATAAAACTCTTTTAGATAATTTTTTGCTGAATTTATCTAATTTTTTTTAATCGTTAGTTTAAATTAAGTTTTGCTACTTAATCTTTTTAAAGTTATATTTAGTTATATTTAATTAATATATTTACTAATTATTAAATTATTTTAAAGGGGTAAAATATGAAAATTAGTTCAAATAATTATAACTTACCATTACAAAAGGCAAATAATAATCAAGCATTAGCTCAAGGAAGACTTGAAAATAAAGAAAATGCAAAAAGATATGATGATTTTATTAAAATGTTTTACCCCGATACTCACGATAGCTTGGATTTTAATTACCCAACTAATAGCAATGAAGCAAAAATCCAAAGTATGGTTATTTATATGTTACTTGAACATAAAGATGCTTTATATGGCGATATGTATACAAATACAATTTATGAAAGAGCTTTTAGTCCCGAAGCAAACCAAGATGTACAAAAAGATTTAAAAGATTTTTTAAAGGAGCATTCTGATAGCTTAGGAGATTATAAATGGAATCAAGATGTAATAATAGCAAAGCTATTTAATGCAAGAAATATTAGCGAAGATGAGTTCAAACAAAGGTATCTAGCAAGAATTGATGAGATAAAGCAAGGCAAAGAGCATGAAAGTATCCAAAATAGTGAAAATACAAAACCAAGTGATGAAATATCAACAATAAATAAAAATGATGAAAAAGCTGAAGATAAAAAAGACAAAACTGAAGATAAAAAACCTTACGAAGCCATAGAAATAAAAGGCTCTAGCACTCGTGAAAGTATGGAAGATATTTTAAGCAAACTTGATATTCAAAATATCAAAGATGAAAGAGATTTATTAGCTATTTTAATGGCGTATAAAAATAGCAAGAATTTATATGATAAAAGAGTTTAAAATAAAGAAAATTTATAAAATTGTTAAAATGAATAAAGATTAATATTTTATATAAATAAGAATTAAAGCTAAAAA
>NZ_JACGAR010000011.1:0-67748 GCF_020137585.1 Campylobacter sp. RM12654 | reverse complement strand
CGAACCTACGACCAAGCGGTTAACAGCCGCCTACTCTACCGCTGAGCTAATCCGGAATAAGTAGTAATCTTTAAGTAAAAGCGTAATAATAGCCAAGAAAATTTTGTTTGTCAAGAGTTTTTTGAAAAAAATATAAAAAAATGTGAAATTTAATAAAAAATGCTTTTAGTCAAAATGATTTATTGACTTAAAAGCACTTATAAATTATAAGTTTTTAAATAGTTTATAAGCAGGATTTATAAGCAATGCAGCACAAAATGCTTTTGCAATATCAGTTACTATGAAAGGATATAACCCTATACTAAGTATTTTATCCTTAGGAACATAAAAGCTTAAAATAAATAAGCCACAAATATAAAGCACCGCAGTAGCTACTAGAGCATATAAACTTAACGCAAAGACATTGTTTATATCATGGTCTTTAGCTTTTCCCATAATATAACCCATAGCAATCAAACCAAAAATATA
This sequence comes from Campylobacter sp. RM12654, assembly GCF_020137585.1. NCBI lineage: Bacteria > Pseudomonadati > Campylobacterota > Epsilonproteobacteria > Campylobacterales > Campylobacteraceae > Campylobacter > Campylobacter sp. RM12654. Next base: position 67,280 of record NZ_JACGAR010000011.1, on the reverse strand, counting down.
CCCACCACTAGGGCTTAAAATTGCGTGCAAACCACCACCGCTAGCAAACACAGGAAAGCCACACAAACCTTCTAAAAACCATAAAATCAAACTAAATAAAGCTAGTCTTGAGCCTAAAGCATAAGATATAGTTAAAACCACCATAGTTTGCATAGTAAAGGGTATGATGTCTATGCTTATTTTTAAATTAGCAGCAAATGCTATTAAAATACTTGCTAGTAATACTTTAGCTGTATTGCTTGCGGTATTTTTCTTTAAGCAAAAACTTTTTAAAGCTGCTAACATAATCCCTCCTTTGTAAAATTAAAAAATGATTATATACTAAAAATAATATTTATAAAGGAAGAATTATGAAAAAACATTTAATAGCCACTAGAGTAGGGGCATTTTATTTAGAAGATGATAAAATTACGCCTTTTATTTACGATGAAGCCCCGACTGATTTGATTAATCATTACACAAGCAGAATAAATCATAGCTCAAGAATTAAAAATCCTTGCGTTAGGCGTGGATTTTTAGATGGTTCTAAGGATAGATTAGATGATGAGTTTATAGAGATTTCTTGGGATAAGGCCTTTGAATTAATTGCAAATAATCTTAAAAAATATTATGAAGAATACGGCTCTAGCAGTATTTATGCTGAAAGTTACGAATGGGGTGGGGTAGGTAAAATCGGCTGGGGTAGAATGCTAATTCATAGACTTATCAATGCTCTTGGTGGCGGGGTCTTTGAGTTAGGAGATTATTCAACCGGCTCTGCAATAGCTAGTATGCCTTATGTTTTTGGCTCATCTTGTGTTTATGAAAGAGCAACTGATTATAAAGAAATAATCAAACACGCTAAAGTAGTGGTGTTTTGGGGAGCTAATCCTATTATTACAAGTAAAATTGCTCACGATATTCCTATGCACGAACACGAAAAATATCTAAAACAAATGGCTGAAAATAAAGATATTGAAGTAATTTTTATAGATATTAGAGCTAATGAGAGTGCAAAAATGATGAATGCAACAACTCTAACTCCTAATTCAAATTCTGATATGGCGATGGCTATTGGAATGTGTAATTATCTTTATACTAATAATCTTTATGATAAAGAATTTATAGAGAGTAAAACCACAGGATTTGATACATTTAAAGACTATTTTCTAGGTATAAACGACGGGGTAAATAAGGACTTAGAATGGGCTAGTAAGATTTGTGGTATTAGCAAAAATGATTTAGAAAATCTAGCCTTAAAGCTTAAAAATAATCCTAGTAATATTTTATTAGGTAGGTCAATTCAAAGACAATTAAACGGAGAATTTAACTACCTAGCAATAATTTGCTTAGCTGCTATGTGCGGATATATAGGCAAAGATGGTTTAGGGATTGAGTTTAATTTAAGCAGTGGTTGCAAGGGTGAGAGTGCAAAAAATACAGAAAAATTAAGCGATATAAATGCACTTTTAGGCGAAATAAAAGGCAAAAATCATTATATCCCAAGCTCAAGACTTAGCGAGTGCTTATTAAGGCCTAATACAAAAAGCACTTATAAAGATGAAGAAATCATCTATCCTGATATAAAATTAATGATAAATGCTTGTGGCTCATACCTTACCCATCAGCCAAATAGCAATGAGAGTTTAAAGGCTTTAAATAATCTTGAGTGCATTATCACACTTGAGCCTTTTTGGACGGCTCAAGCTAAGATGAGTGATATTGTTTTGCCTATTGCTATTGAAGGGGAGCGTTATGATATAGAGCAAAGCACGAATAAAGAAATAATTTTTGCACTAAAACCTATAAAAGAGCCTTTTTATAACACAAAAAGTGATTTTGAAATATGCAAAGAAATAGCAAAAAGATTTAATAAATCTTATGAATTTTGCCGTGATTTAGATGAATTAGACTTAGTAAAATTAGCTTATTTAGATATTAAAGAAAGATATTTTAAAAAAGGAATAATTTTAAGTGAGTTTGATGAGTTTTTAGAAAAATCTTATGAAAAAGTGCAGGGCTTAAGCGAGTTAGAGCCTTTTACAAGATTTAAAAACATAAAAAATATTAATTTAAGTATAAAAAACAATATCGCAAAATACGAGCAAAAAGATGAGCTTTTAAGCAAATATCCTTTATTTTTAACTTCTGCACATAGTCCTTATAGACTTCATTCACAACTACATAATAGCGATATAAGAGATAGTGAAAATGATTTAGAGCCTGTTTATTTGCATAAAGATTTAGCTATTAAAAAGGGTATTAAGCAAGGAGATATTGTAAGAGTTTTTAATGATAGGGGTGAGATTTTAGCGGGGGCTAGAATAATTTGTGATATTAATCCTAATAATATTTTGATTTTTCAAGGTGCTTGGTGGCAAATTGATGGTAAAAGGTGCCTAAATGGAAATGTAAATTTGCTAACAAGCTCAAGCCCAAGTTCAGCGGTATCAAATAGCAACACTGCTCACACTTGTAAAGTAGATATAGAAAAATTTAATGGCATTAAAAACTGGGAGAAAGACTGCTTTAAAGCTCCGAAAATTATTAAGAATTTAAATTATAAATTCTTATTTTAATTATCCTAAAAACTAGGATAATTAAAATTCTTTTTTGTTTAAATCATCTAAAATATTGCTAGCTAGGCTATCTACGCTATTTGCAGCTTTATTTGTATCATTTGCAATATTATCATTTTCTTTACTTAGCTCATCAATTTCGCTTATGGTTGTATTGATTAGATTAATTGCTTGAGTTTGTTCATCTATACTCATACCAATATCGTGAATTTGTTGGACTAATAATTTTACATTAGCTTCTACTTGATTTAATGAAGAGCTAGTGTTATTAGCTAATTTGCCAACTTCACTTGCAACTACGCTAAATCCACGCCCATGCTCACCTGCACGCGCTGCTTCAATAGCAGCATTTAAAGCTAATAAATTTGTATCTTCTGCAATGCCTCTAATAACATCAATTACACTTTTTATGCTATCGCTTTGTTGGATTATTTCTTGGCTTTTTTGAGCTACTGCAGTCATTGAACTTGACATTTGATTGATTGCTACTGCACTTTCTTCAAGGTTGTTTTTAGCCTTTTTACTACCATCTAATAAAAGTTTCATATTTTCTTTTAAATTATTAGAATTTGATTTTAAAGTATTGCTTATATTTTCTTGAGAATAAAGCATATTTTTAATTTCTTGTTGCAAGGTATTTAGGCTATTTTCTATTTCTCCTATTGGGTTTTTTATATTATTTTTAAATTTCATATTTGAGTATTCTTTTAATAGTTCATCAATTTGGTTAATATCTTTTCCTATTTTTAGTTTTAGAGTTTGCAACATTTCTTTTAGAATTTCTTTTAATTCTTTTATTTTTGGATTGTAAGGTTCGCTGGTGATTTCATTATTTAAATTACCTTGTTTGATAGAATTTGTAATATTTGTAATTTCATTTATACAGGTTTGGTCTTTTTCATAATTTTGCTTTAGTTCTAATACGGTTGCATTTATTTGCATAGCCATTTTGCCAAATTCATCTTTATTATTTGTGATTATTTTATCTACATCATTGCTTTTATATCTTAAAAAATCAAAAAAGCTATTAAGACCAGTATTAATTAAACTAAGATTTTTAATGATATTTTTAGATATTATATAGGCTAAAAACATATTTAAAATCTGTGCTAATAAGGCTATTATTATTTGAATAATTATTTCTTGTTGAGCTTCAGACTTATTTATATTTGCTTTATTTAGAATTTGATTTGTTATTTCGTTTTCTAATTTTTTATAATCTTCTATCACATTAGTAGCTACTTGGAAAAACTCATTTGCATTTATATTAAAATTACCATTTATATTATTATTCATAGCAGTTGATATAAATTCTTGAAGTTTTTTATAGCTTTCAAGATTTGAAAGATTTTTTAAATATTCATCAATAAAATTAATCTTTAGTTCTTTTAATTCTTGTAATTTTCCAGTAATGCTTGTATTTAAATAGCTAATGTTTGAAAAAGTATTAATATCCATAGTATTTGCATTAAATACTCCGTTTAAAGTCCCCCTTAATAAGCCATATCTTTCTTTAGTAGTAGATACTAAATTAAGAGCATCGCTTAAACTAGCATAGCTTTCATCAAGACTTTGAGAAATATCTTTAACTTTTTTGATTTGTTGATTTATTAAATTAGTATAATTTTGTAATACTACAGCTCTATTAGCCTTATTATCTACCATATTTCTTAGACTATCAACTTCGTTTTTTAAGTCGTTATTTAAAATAAATTTAGCTCTATGTTCTATTAAAGTTTGTTTATTTGCACCAGCTAAAAATCCTACGCTAAGACCACGCTCTACTTGTAATAAATGAATTATTTCACTATTTGTTGATATGATTTTTACGCTATCTTGAGCAATTATTGAAGAATTATATGTCTTATAACTATTTTTAATTAGCAAAATATTATAAATTAATAATATAATTAAAAATGTGCTTGTAAGCAATAAAAGTTTTTTAGAAATAGATATTTTAGAAATCATAAGTCCCCTTAATTAATAGATTTAGATTTTTATTTTAAAGTTTTTTAAAGAATTATATAAATTTTAGGAGAACGGATGAAATTTTTTTTAATTTTTTGTATGTTTTTTTCAACTTTACTTGGTAATTCATTTAAGGGTAGTGATTTTGATGAATTAAAAAGTATTGATGTAAGAGATTATTATGTGAGCGAATATCTTGATGGTATGGGTGCTAATTGGGATGGTAAAAAGTTATATAATAATCACAATCAAACTTATGAAATTAGTAAAGAATTTACAAAGGATTTCCCACCTTTTGAGATAAAAGGTCTTTTATTTTGTGGGACTGATTATTATGATACCTTTAATGATGTTATGTTAAATAAGCTTAAATGTGCTAAGTTTTATGTGGTTGATGTCCCTAATCAAAAGGGAGATTTAAAAGATAGGTTAAATTATTTAAGAGATTATTTAAAAGAGCATCCTAATAAAAATATTACATTTGTAGTTCAAAATGAATTTAATAGCGAAGATGAGTTTATAGATTTTTTTAACGAAGTTATTTTAAAAGAATCAGAAGGTGTATATTTACATAAAAAGAATACTGATTATGATGTTCCAAGACAAGATAAAATAGTGCAAATTAGAAAGTTTTATAAAGATAATTGCGTTATATCAAAAACTAATTTAAACAATGAAGGCAAGCTAATTAATTATGAATGCCAATGGAAAAAGATTAATGCTTTAAGAGCCCTTACTAAATTTACTGATGAAAAATTAAATAATAACGAACTTACAACTATTACTATAGGCAGTGGTTTTAATATTAACGAAATAAATAAACCATTAAACATAGGAACCAAGATTGCATTTAAGTATTACAAACTTGATAAAGATGGAAAACCTATGCATAGTGTATTTATTAGAAGTTTTTAAGGAGTGGTTATGAAAAAATTATTGTTTGTTGCTAGTTTTATTGCTTTATTTTTTAGCGCTTGCAACGATGAAGCTAAAACTACAAGTATTAAAACTGGAGATATATTAACTTTAAAAAGTTGGGATAATCAAGAAATAAAAATCAAAAGAGAAGAAAATGGCTTTAGTTTGGTTGATAGCAATAAAATTTTAATTATTGATATATTTGGGACTTTTTGTCAGCCTTGTAGAGCCGAAGCTCCAATGCTTTTTGATATACAATCAAAGCATTTAGATGATTTAGTGTTTGTTGGATTATCTTATGCAGAAGAAGCTGATAATGAAAAATTAAAAGAATTTGCAAAGAACTATAATGCGTATTATTTTTTAACAAATGATAAAAGAGCAGATTTGATAGTAGAAGCAATAACCGATGATATAAAATATAATACTCAGGTTCAATTACCTTTTAAGGTAATGTTAAAAGATGGTAAGTATCAAAAACTAGGCAATGAGTATTTTATTTTAGGTAAAGCTGATGAGGGATTATTAAGAGAGAGTATAAATAAAGCAAAGGAAAATAAATGAAAAAATCTTTAATATTATTAAGCGTATTAGCTTTTTTTGGCTGTGCGAATACTAACAATGTTGAGGTAGCAAAAGAAGTGAAAAAATTAGAAAATAAAGAATATAAAATATCAAAAATTATAGTTAAAGATACAAATAAAGAATATAGCAATTCTAGTAATTGGTCTTTAATAATTGAAGATAATAAATTAGGAATGTTTGTAGGTTGCAATAGAATTTTTAGTGCTATAAAACAAGAAAATAATAATATTTATTATGAAAATCCAGCAAGCACAAAAATGATGTGTCCTAATCAAGTAATGGAAGTAGAAAACGCAGTTGCTAGTAGTCTTACAAGTATGCAAATAATAGAAAATGGTTTAGAAAACGATAAAGTAAAAATTATTTTTGAATAATGATTTTTCTAGCAAACAAACCAATTAATATTAGTTCTAATTCTTACGCTTTAAAATTAGGTAAAAAATTAGGGCTAAAACTAGGGTATTCAGGCACACTTGACCCATTTGCTAGCGGGGCATTACTCTGTGCTGATAAAAAACATGCAAAATTATTTCGCTTTTTAAATCTTGAGCCAAAAGTCTATGAAGCAACGATTTGGCTTGGTGCAGTTAGTCCTAGCTTAGATAATGAAAACATAAGCTTTTGTAGTGTTAAAGAGCCTAGTTTAGAGCAAATTATTAAAGCTTTTACTAAATACCAAGGCGATATAACTTACACTCCGCCTATATTTTGTGCTAAAAAAATCAATGGTAAAAGAGCATATGAGTTAGCTAGAAATGGCGAAAAGGTTGAGCTAAATGAGTGTATAATGAGTGTGAGAGCTAAGTTTTTGCATTATAATTTCCCATTTATAAGCTTTAGATTAAGTGCTAGTAAAGGCACTTATGTTCGTTCATACGCTAAGCTAATTTGCGATGAATTAGGCGTAAAAGGGACTTTAAGTGCTTTAAGAAGACTTAGTGAAGGCGGCTTTAAAGATTTTATAAATTATGATGCTTTTGGAAGTGTTGATTTAGAAGAAAATTTTTATTTAGGCGATATAAACGACTTGCTATTAGGCAAAAAATTAAGCTTAAGTGATTTTAAAAAACAAGATTATAAAACCTATAAAATAGATTTAGGAGATTGTTTTAGCATTATTAGGTTAGATGAAAAAATAGAATATATTTTAAATAAGGTGGAAAAATGTTAGTAGTATCAAGAAATGCAGGCGAAGGAATAGTTATTGATGGTGGGATTAAAATTAAGATTTTTGAAATAAAGGGCGATTCGGTAAAAATCGGTATAGAAGCTCCTAAACAAACTTTAATTTTAAGAGATGAATTAGTAGATTCTATAAAAGATGAAAATATCCAATCAGCTGCATCTTCAAGTGAATTGCTAGATAGTTTAGTAAGCTCACTTTCAATGTATAAAAAAGATAAATAATGAAAGCTTTTGCAAAGATTAATATCTTTTTAAAAATTACAGGCAAAAAAGATAATTATCATCAATTAATTTCAAGATTTTATAGAATTGATAATTTATATGATGAGCTTTATTTTATACCTAAAAGCGAAGCTAGGAATTTAGATAAAACTTTAATTCCTAATTTAAATTCTTTATTAAAAATCAATGGAATTACTTATGAAAATGAGTTTAAACAAGATGTTTTGATGGATAAATTTTATTTGATAAATGATAATTTAGTAAGTAATTTTTATTCTAAAAGCGATATTTTTTCAAAAGTTTTAAGTCTGATTGATGAGAATTTAAAACAAGAATTTCAAAATAATTTTGCTTTAGTTTTACACAAAAATATCCCTACTTTTGCAGGACTTGGCGGTGCTAGTTCTAATGCTGCTTGTTTTATAAAACTATTAAATGATATAAAGCCTTTTGATACTAAAGCAATTGCTAGGCTTAGTGGGGCTGATGTGAGCTTTTTTGAAAGTGGGTTAAAGAGTGCTAATGTTAGTGGATATGGTGAGATAATTGATGATTTTAGCGATGATTTATGCGATTTTTCATTAGAATTTAGCACACCTTGTAGCACAAAAGATGTTTTTAGTGAATTTGCAAAAGAGCCAAAATATTATGCAAATGATGAATTAAGTAAATTAAAGACAAAAGAGCTTTTAAATAATTTTACAAATTATGATTTAAACGATTTGCTAAAACCTTGCAATGCTTTATATTCTATCACTTTAGACTATGCTAATAAGGGCTTATTTTTAAGTGGTAGTGGGGGTAGTTTTTTTAAACTTAAATCATAATTTATCTAATTTGTTTTAGTTTAGAATTGTTTATTTTAAACATTTTTGATGAACTTTTTTGAGCTAAATCCAAATCCACAATCACATTAGCTATATTTTTTGCATAATTTATATCAAATTCATACCCGTGCAAATTTGCACTACTTGAGTATAAATATTTAAAATTCTTTAAAAATAAACTATGTTTATTATCATTTACTAGCCTAAATGATATTTGGTTTTTATATATAAAGGTTGTTTTTTTAGCTTTTCTTACTTGATTTTTAAATTTATTTGGAACTCTTGCAAGGTTTTTAAGGCTAGTTAGATATGTGCTTGTGATTATGCAAGGTTTATTGATTTCTCTTTTTTTAGCTAAATTAATTTCTTTATAATCTTTACTTAAAAATCCAGCTGTAGTATCGGTTTGTGCTAGATAAATCATTTAACAAAACTTGGAATTTTATTTAATATCATAGTTGTAAAATCTATCATTTGATTCATCATCCAAGGCATTAAGAATATTATTATTACAACAACTAAAATGATTTTTGGTACAAAACTTAAAGTCATTTCGTTAATTTGCGTAGTCGCTTGAAATATACTTATTAAAAGTCCTGCAATAAGTCCAGCTAAGAGCATCGGAAGTGATAATAAAAGTGCTATTTTAAAAGTTGATACCCCAAGTGCAACTAAAGTGCTTTCCATATTAATCCTTATCATCAAAGTGTTAAACAATTTTAGGCAAAATTACTTAACTATTTATTATTAAAAAACAAGGAATACCCATTAGAAACGATTTTATTAAATTATTAAAAGAAATAGACATAAACCTTTGGCTACTTGTTTCTATATTTATTACACATTGTGTTTATTGTTTTTTGTTTTTAATTAATGGTATTTTTCCTATGGCTATTTTTAATATTTACTCAATAACGAGTTATTTTGTAGCAATTTGCTTTTATTTAAAAGACAAAATAACAGCAGCGTTTTTTGTAGCATTTGCCGAAATATTTTTACACCAAATTATGGGTTCTTATTATTTAGGGTTTGAAAGTGGATTTAGCACTATTATGATGTGCTTATTTTTCTTGCAATTTACATTTTTTAGCAAGTGGCTTTATAGAATATCAGTAAGTTTATTTTTGCTTTTTAGCATATATGGTTTATATTATTTTAGACATTATTTAGTAGGTGAATATAGTAATAGTCAAGATTTGTTTTTCTATATTAATACATTTTCAAGTTCGGTATTTATGTTAATTTATGGTGGTCTTGCAACGGTTACTTCAAATAAAAAATTATCCGACTTAACTTATTTGGTTTATAGAGATTTTCTAACAGGTCTTTTTAATAGAAAGTATTTTGAAGAAAAGATAATTCCTAACTTTAATAAAGATGAATCAATTTTAATAGCTGTTTGTGATATAGATAATTTCAAAAGAATTAATGATACTTATGGTCATGATATAGGCGATATAGTTTTAAAAAGTGTAGCATCAGCAATTCAGTATGAAATGTTAGGGCTTAAAGGCGTTGTTTCTAGATGGGGTGGCGAAGAATTTGTAGTGAAATTAAATGTAAAAAACAATCAAGAAGCAGAATACTATATGAATGTAGTAAAAAATTCAGTTTCAAAACAAGAATTGAAAAAATATAACATACAACCAACTATAACAATTGGTGGTATTTTTATTAAAAATCCTTGTAAAGATAGTTTTGAGCATTATTTTAAAATTGCCGATCAAGAATTATATTTTGGTAAAAAAAGCGGCAAAAATTGTGTAAATATACAAGTTTCATAATTTTTTTATAATTAAGTTTAATTTAAGAAAAAAAATATATAATTCTGTCTTTATTTCATAAGTGCGGGAATAGCTCAGTGGTAGAGCACAACCTTGCCAAGGTTGGGGTCGCGAGTTCGAACCTCGTTTCCCGCTCCATTATTTTACATATTTTGCCCAGATGGCGGAAATGGTAGACGCAAGGGACTTAAAATCCCTCGGTAGTTTTTACCGTGCCGGTTCAGGTCTGCACCTCCAAGCGGTAAGGCATGGGCCTGCAAAGCCTCCCGGTTCAAATCCGGTTTCCCCGGCCACTTCATTTTTAATCAATCTTTTTCATTTTATATTTTTTTAAAAAAGTATTTTGTTCTAGCTTTTTTAGCTCCTTTGTTAGAAGAAAATATTTTAATTGAGTGTTGAAAAACACTCAATATATTTTAATTAGAATTTAATTCCGAATTGATTTATTAATAAACCATCAAGCATTCCATTAAATTGGTCTAAAAATCCCATTTCTTTTACTATTGTAAGTGCAAAATAAGATGAAGTGATAGGTCCAGCACTTGTGATTATATTTTTACGAACTACTACAGGCTCATTTAATCTTGTTCCTTTAATTCCTTCTTCGCAACCTGGATAGCAAGTAAATTCATCACTTAAAACCCCAGCATTTGCTAAAACTATTGGAGAAGCACAAATTGCTGCTATTAATTTGTTTTGAGAATTTAAATCTTGCAAAATTGATTTGATTTTTTCACTATTTTTAAGGTTTGTCATACCACCAAAACCACCTGCTAATGCAATTGCATCAATGTTTTTAGTATCAACTTCGCTTAGTTTTACCTTAGCTTTTAAAACCATACCAGTATCTAGTGTAACTTCTAAATTATCATCTAAACTAGCACAAATTACATTTATATTAGCTCCATAATTTTTCGCTCTTAGAAGAATATCAATAATGCTAATTAATTCAATATCTTCAGCTCCATTTGCCATAGGCACTAAAATATTTTTCATTTTTACTCCTTTTAATTAGATTAGAGAATAATATTAATTAAAATTAAGTAATTAATTGTTAATATTCATTTTCAAATTTTTTAAAAAGGATATTGATGGATACAACAATTCAAGATGTAAAAGTCACAACCACAGAAACTCTGAATAAACTAATTGATTTGCAAAGTGCAGGTTTTGATTTTGAAGGATTTTTCTTAAAATATGGTTTTAAGATTTTAGGTTCAATTCTTATTATTGTTTTAGCATTATTTTTAATGAAAGTTGTAGGAAAAATTTTAAGAGTTACTTTAATTAAAATTAGCACAGATGAGACTTTAACCAATTTCTTAGTTAAGCTTGTAAAAATTATAATTTTAGTTGTTGGAATTCTAGCAGCACTTAATAATGTTGGTGTTGATACGACTTCATTCGTTGCTTTATTTACAGCTACATCTTTTGCTATATCTTTTGCATTTAAAGAAACTTTATCAAATATAGCTGCGGGTGTTTTGGTTGTAGTGTTTAGACCTTTTAAAATAGGTGATTATGTAAAATTTGGTGCAGGAGAAGGATTTGTATCTGATATATGTTTGTTTTCAGTTACGCTTAGAACATACGATAATACAAATATAATAGTTCCAAACTCAAAAGTTATAAGCGATAATATTTATAATTATTCTCGTGAAAAAACAAGAAGAATTGATTATTCTAAAGTAATTGACCCATCAACTTTATGTGATGTTAGAAAAGAAGTTGAAACAGCATTAGGTCAAAATGAATTAATTTTAAAAAATCCAGCAATTTATGTTGGGGTTAAAAATGTAAATGATACTAATATAGAAATAGCAATTCAACTATGGGTAAAAAATGAAAATTATGAAAAAGCTTCAATGCAGGTAAATGAAGCACTTGCAAAGATATTTATAAAATAATTTTAGAATTTGAAATGAGATTTTTATCTTATTTCAAATTCTTTTTTTTACAATAAAACTTAAAACATAAGCAATCATAAAGCAAAAACAAGCAAGTAAAATTATACAAGCTCCACTACTTAATTCATAAGCAATACTTAAAATTAATCCACCTAAGCAAAAAAATAGTGATAATAATACAGAAATAATCATCATAGATGAGAGCTTGGTGCAAAACATAGAAGAAATATAGCTAGGAATACAAAGCAAAGCTAGTATTAAAACCATTCCAACTACTCTTAAACTAATCACTATACAAACAGCAGATGCAATTATTAGCATATAATAAATTAGATTTGCATTAACACCATTTGCCTTGCAAAACTCACTATCAACGCTAACTCCTATTAATTGTCTATAAAATACAAAAGCCATTATGATAAAAGCTATATCAGCACCTAGCATAATATAAATATCACTTAATTCAACTGCCAAAATAGCTCCAAATAAATAGCTAAAAACTATGGAATTTGAATTAGGACTTAAATCGCTAAGCAATATCCCAACACTCATTCCAAAAGCCCATACTACACCAATTACAGCATCTTGATTTTTGTAATTTCTTGATAAATATGCAATCAAAACAGCACAAGCAATAACAAAGGCTAAAGTGCTAAGCATAGTGCTAACTCCAAAATAAAGCGAAATCCCAAGCCCACCATAAGCTGCGTGAGAAATACCACCTACCATTGCTACAAGGCGATTTGTAAGAACAAGTGCTCCTATAATCCCACAAGCAATGCTTACTAAAACCGCTGCTAAAATTGCATTTTGAATAAAATTATAATTTAGATATTCCATAATTTTCCCATATATCAACTTCGCATAAATTATTTTTATGCGTTGCTAAGTGTAATAATTTGTTGCTATCAAGACCTTTTGTGATTTTGTGTAAATGTGCGGTCTTGCTAATATGAATTAATTTATTTGCATACGAAGAAATTAAAGCTATATCGTGGCAAACACAAATTATGCTAATTCCTTGATTATTAAGGCTTTTTAATAATTCAAACACTTCTATTTGTCCTTTTGCATCAATACTAGCAGTAGGCTCATCAAGTAATAATAATTCACAGCCACTAAGTATTGCTCTAGCTATTAAAACTCTTTGTTTTTGCCCGCCACTTAAACTTGCAAATCTTTTATTTGCATAATCTTTTAAGCCCAATTTTTCAAGTGCTAAAAGTGCATTTAATTTATCTTGTTTTGAATTAAAAAAGAATGAATTTCTTTTTAAAGTTCCCATCAAAACTACATCTAAAACATTGATAGGAAAACTAGGATTTATATTAGCAACTTGCGGGACATAACTTAATTTATTTGTGTTTATAATAATTTCGCCTTTACTTGGTTTTAACAAACCCAATAAAAGCTTTAAAGTTGTGCTTTTTCCACCGCCGTTTGCTCCTATAATTCCTACGAATTCATTTTTTTCTACATTAAAACTAATATTGCTTAAAATCTCTTCCGTATCGTAAGAAAAGCTTACATTTTTTACTTCAATCATCCAAAAAATCCTATAAATAATCCAACGCATATTACAAATACAAGGCTTAAAATCTCTATTTTTGAGTTAAATTTAAATCTTGTTATTATAAATGCGCTTAAAAATATAGCCAAACTCATACCTAATGCGATTAATAAAGCCGCTATAAAAGCTCTAGCACCTAAGCTACTTATAAAACCAATTACTAAAATAAGTCCAGGACAAGGCAATAAACCTATGCTAAATGCTAAGAAATTATCAAGAACTTTTTCTTTATTTACTACATTTAAAATTCTATTCTCATTAGCCACACTAAAGCTTTTTATATTATTTGGTGTTTTTGCAATTTGTGAAATTTGTGGTTTTTTTAGTTTTAAATAAAGCAAAATAAGTGCTAAGAAACTTATTAAAAATCCTGAAATTTTATTAAGATTTAAAAGATTAAATAAAGAGAAAAAACTAGCAATTATAAAGGCATTTACTAAGTGAATAAAACCTACTTTTAGACTAAAAAATAATATTTTTTTCTTAGAGTTCATAAAATAAGCTGCAGTTATGCTTTTTCCGTGACTTGGTAGTAAAGCGTGAAAAAAGCCATAAATTAGTGCGATAGGATATAAATATATGCTATTGTCTTTTAATAATTCAAGCATTTTGCTCTGTAATTTTGCTAATTTTTCTAATAAAATATCATAAAATGATTTTGAAATTCCTGTTTCAAATTCTTTTGATTTTTCTACTTTTTCATCTACTTTTTGAGCTATTTTTTCTATTACATTTGCTTTTTGAAATTCATAATAAACTGCATTTAGATTAATGTTTTCATTAATGCTAAAACCATCTACTTTATAGGTATTTTCTTTTATTTTAAAATTAAAAAACCCATCTAAATCCTCTACCGAAAACATTAAAACTCTATCAATTTTAGGACTAAAATCATAATCTATAAAGTATTCTAAAAAAAGCTCCTTATCAAAACTTACTTTAATATCTTTAACAATAAATTTGATTTTTTTGCTTTCTCCGAATGGCAAATCATAATATTTTAAAGTAGTCAAAAAATCTCTAGGTAGTAAATAATCAAGCAAAGCAGCACGAACGGCTACTAATTCTTTTTCATCTAAATTCTTGTCATTATTTAAATCATAGCCGTCTAATAGTGTTTGTGAAAAATTAGAAGAAAATTCCCATGAAATGGAATTTCCTTTAAAGCTAACATGAGCAGTTGGCGTATATAAAGCACATAAAGCACAAGCGTATATATTAATGCTTAGAACAATTATCGTTAATAATTTTCGCAAAGTTTAAAAGCTCCTTAGATAATTCATTAGAAAGTTGATTGATTTCTACTAATTTTAATCCACTTTCCTTGTGAATGGTTTTTGCTAATTTATCATTAAATTGCGGTGCTTTTAAAACAAGGCAAGCTTTTTTATCTTTTGCAATTTCTATGATTTTTGCTAATTCACTAGGTTTTATTTCTTTACCTTCAAATTCTAAAGTATATTCAACAAGATTATATCTTTTAGCAAAATATCCCCACGATGGATGAGCACTTATAAAACCTTTTACATTCACATTTTTCGTTAAATCATATATTTTTAAGTTTAATTCATCTAATTCTTTTTCATAATTTTTTAGATTTTCATCAATTGTTTTGCTTTCATTAGGAAAAGCTTCTTTTAAAGCATTAGCTGAATTTTGTGCAATTTGTTTTAATAAAATAGGGTCAGTCCAAATATGCACATCTAAGCCTGAATGCTCGTGATGATGCTCGTGATGATGGTGCTCTTCTTTATGATTTGAGCCTATGTGATGAATTAAGTCTTTTTTAATATCTTTTACGCTCATATTTTTAGGATAATAAGTTGGCCAATTATCCATTTCTTTTAGCAATTCTTCTTGACTAGAGTTGCCAAAAAATATATGAAAATGTTCTAAATCTTCTGTAGGAGCGATATTGTGGTCGCTAAATTGCACATATTTAAAAGCTGCATCTTTATTGGTAGCTTCAAATAAATATCTAACACCTTTTTTACCTGATTCATAGGTTAGTATTTTGTATCCAATATATTTATAATTTGATTTTTTACTTATACCATTTTGTATAAATTCCATACTATCTTTTGTAATGATTATGCTTTCTACATCGGTTTTATAGCCATTTAGATAATATTCTTTATATTCTTGCTCGGTTTTATCTTTTTTTGCATTTGATTTTAATTTGTAATATTCATCAAAATCTCCATTTTTAGCGTAAGGATAAATTGATTTCCAATCACCAATCCAATCACTTAAATCTCTATTTTTTACATCATTATCATCAAAAATCC
This sequence comes from Campylobacter sp. RM12654, assembly GCF_020137585.1. Lineage (NCBI taxonomy): Bacteria > Pseudomonadati > Campylobacterota > Epsilonproteobacteria > Campylobacterales > Campylobacteraceae > Campylobacter > Campylobacter sp. RM12654. The sequence goes on along the minus strand of NZ_JACGAR010000011.1, from coordinate 51,468 downwards.
CATTATACACATCATCATTATGTTCGTGATGGTGCTCGTTTAATTCTTTATGAGAATAATTATTTTTTTGGATATTTTCATCAGTGTGAATTATTTTTATATTAGTATTTTCAGCAAGTCTTTTAAGCCATATATCTTCAATTTCAACCCCGATACCTAAAAATACTTTAGCCTTACTAAGCTCCATCATTTGCTTTGGTTTTGGCTCGTAAGTATGCGGGTCAGCTCCTGCTGGCATAAGAGTTGTAATATTTGCATTTGGTAATAGTTTTTTAACAATTTCAACTTGTGGTAATATGCTAACTCCTACATTATTAGCTAATAAATACACGCTAGCTAATGAACTTAATAATATCTTTTTCATTGCAATTCCTTTTCATAAATGTTTTAAAGTTGCAAGTATAGTAAATTGTTGCTTAAATGCAACTTAGTTGCAAAAAATAAATTAGGTTTAAATTTTAATTTTTTTTGCTATTATTTACGAGATGAATTCAGTAAAATTATTAAAAAAGCACGATATCGGTATTACAGAACTTAGAATTTTATTATTAGATGAGCTTTTAGCTGCTAAAGAGCCTATGAGTTTTGATGAATTTAAAACTAAGGCAAATAAAACTACATTTTATAGGACGATGGAGCAGTTTCAAAAGTCTAAATTGGTAAATAAAATTGATTTAGATGGCAAGGGTTATTATCAAATAAATAAAGGTAATAATGCACTTTTTGTGTGTGATATTTGTCATCATACTAAAGATTTGGAGTTTCCAACAATTAATAATTTAAAAGTTAATTCTGTCTTGGTAAAAGGAGTTTGTGAGGAATGCAAGGACAATGATGAATAAGATTATATTTTTAATTGTATTTATTGTTTTTGCTTTTGCAGATGAGAATATATATAAACCTTTAACTAGCATACCTTATGATAAAAAATTAGCTGCCGTTGGTAAAAGATTATATTTTGATGTAAATTTAAGTCCTAATAAAGTATCTTGCAATACCTGTCATAATTTAAATCTTACTGGTAGTGGGACAAATAATTCTGGTATAAATTCTGATAATTTAACAAACCCACCAACAATTTTAAATATTGTATATTCTAATTTGTTTTTTAAAGACGCAAATATTACTGATTTAAGAGAACAAATTAAACAAACATTAAAAGACGATATGAATATTACGCCTGATGAATTTAATAGTTGGGTTAAGTTAAATGTAACATATCAAAGATGGTTTAATGAAATAGGATTAGCCGCTAATTATGATAATTTAGTAAGTGTTTTGGTAGAATTTGAAAAAGCCTTAATAACTCTTGATGCTCCTTTTGATTTATATTTAAAAGGAGATAAAAATGCTATAAGTGATAATGCTAAAAGAGGACTTAAATTATTTAATTTTTATGGCTGCTCGTCGTGTCATAATGGTAGTAATTTTGGAAGTAATATAATTGCTGATATAAATACTAGCTTTTCAGAAGGCTGTAAATTAGAAGATAAAAAAGTAAAAGTGCCTACTTTAAGAAATATTACAATTACCCAACCATATACATATCAAGGAGCATTTAATAATTTAGAAGATATTGTTAGAGTTATGTCTGCTTGTCAATTAGGCATAGTTATGCCAGATAAAGATGTTGATGATATAATAGAATTTTTAAAAACACTTGAAGGAAAAAGACCTAAGATTTTGGAAGAGAAATGAATAGAGAATATAAAAATATAGAAATAAAAACATTTGTTCAAAAGATTTTACAGATTTTCATTGCTGCAATGATGGTTGGCATTTTTGTATGCACTGGAATATTTTTTACCAAACTTCATCAAATAGATATTAATTACGATATAAATAATCACATACACGAAATTATGTTAGATAATCAAGAATTAATGCTAAATATAGAAAGACCAAGTATTTATGCAAATTTTGAAAATAGTGGCAAGAAGTTAAGTGAGATTGATGTTAAAACTAATGAGTTAATTCAAATTCTTAAAAACAATAAACAATTAAATGCTAATGAAGAAGAAAAAATTAAAAGTAGTATAGAAAAATTAAAACAATATATAAAAGATTTTAATAGTTTATTAGGGACTAGCGGAAGTGATTTTAAAAGCTTTAATGTGCTTTATTCTCAATCAAAATTGGTTGATGTAAAACAAAATGTTTTAGAGTATATATTTGCTACTAAAATTAGCGTGAGTTCAATAAAAGGATATATTGAGTTTTTAGACTCATTAATAGAAAATAATACAAAACAAATTATTGATTATAAAACACAATTAATTGAACTAAAACAAAATTATGCAAAAACCAAATTAGATAAAGATAAAGAATACATAGAGCTTTTAGAAGATAAAATTGCAACTATTGATGATGAAAAAACATATTTAATATTAAGTAGAAAATTATTAGATGGAGTGAAAAAACTTCACGAAGAAAAAAATGAAATTAAAAATTTCACAGATTTTGAAAATATTTTAACTCAATTAAAATTGCAAGTTTTAAGTAAAATTGAGCATTTAGAAAAGACAAATGACCAATTAGTTTTAGTTGGTGCAATTTTTGCAGTTTTATTAATATTTACTACTTTTATTATTTTTAAATATAGCCTAGATTTAACAAGTGCATTAAATATTTTATATAAAGCATTTTTAAATTCTCCAATTCAACAAGTTTTAATAAATACAAAAAATAAAAAGAATTTATATGCTGAATATGTAAATGATACTTTTACATTCAATGTTCATGCACCAACCGAACAAAGTGAAAGTATAAGAAAAGCACAAGCTGTGAATTTTTATGATTCATTAGATGGAATTATTGATTTGACTGATAGTGCTAAAGGGTTTGATTATGGAACGCTAATTCAAGAAAGTCATAGCAAAATCCAAGCTTATAATGAAAATGATATTACAAGTAGAAAAGAAACTAGATTTTTCTCTGTATTTAGAAAAAATTTAGGTGATAATATTGAGCTGATTAATAAAGTTGATGTAACTAAAAAAATCTTACAAATTAAAGATTATAAAACCAAGCTTGATAATATGCAAAAGAAATTAGATACAGATAGCTTAACAGGTTTATTATCTTTACAGGCTTTACAAGATAGGGAATTAAAAGACGATAAAGCTAATAAAAATAATATTTTCTTATATTTAAAAATTGATAATTTCAATGATTTAAGGCTGAATTATTCAACTATTATGATTGATGAGATTATAAAAGTTTTTGCAAATTCTTTAAAAAATGCTTTAAATGTGAAAAATAACGATGAGGTATTAAAAAGCACTAGTATTTATCATTTGCAACTAGATGAGTTTTGTATAGTTTATAAAAACCACGAAGAAGCTATGGCAGCAGCTGATTTGATACAAAATCATTTTAAAACCCAAACAATGAACTCTACACGGGGCAAAAAAAATAAATTTGAGTTAAAAATAAATTCTGGTATGGAACTTAAAGACTTAGAATTAAATATCGGAATTTCAAGTGAGCGTGATATTAGAAAGTCAAATCAAGAGATTATTAATAGACTTGCACAAGCAATCTTAGCAAGTTATGAGACTATTAAAACAAAAGAGCCTTATTGTGTTTATAAAGAAGGTTTAAGTATAGAAAAACAACACGCAGAGCAACAAAGAGTAGTAGGTCAGATAAGATATGCTTTAGAAAATGATAAAATATTTGTGGTTTGTCAAGGTGTGCATAATTCTATTACAAAAGAAGTTTCTTATTATGAAGTGTTAGTAAGGTTAAGAGATGAGCATAATAATATAGTCTCACCGGGACTTTTTTTAGATGTAGCAAGAAAAGTGGGTCTTTATAAAGATATTCAAGAAGTAGTAATTAATAAGGTTTTTGATTTGATAGAGCAATATCCTAATGCGAATTTTAGTATAAACCTAGCTAACTCTGATATTATCAATAAAGAAACTAGAGATGTATTTGAAAATAGATTAGAAAAATGCTCTCGCCCAGAAGCTTTATGTGTTGAGATATTAGAAAGCGAAAGTATTGATAAATATGATGATTTATCAAATTTCTTAAAATCAATTTCATTTAGGGGTTGCAAGATAGCAATAGATGATTTTGGTAGTGGATATTCAAACTTTTATAGATTATTAAAAATTAAGTTTGATTATTTAAAAATTGATGGCTCAATCATTGAAAGTTTAGTAATTGATAATAATGCTAGAACCGTTCTTGAAACTCTAGTGGGATTTGCTCATAAGCAAGGTTATGAAGTTGTAGCTGAGTTTGTAAAAAATCAAGAAATTTTAAAAATAGTTCAAGATTACGGAATAGAAAAATCTCAAGGGTATGAGCTAAGCAAACCTGAAGAACCACATAATATTTTTATTTAGAATTTAAAATAGGAATTTGAAAATCTATTAAAAGGAGCAATAATGAGAAGTGATACTATTAAAAAAGGTTATACAAAAGCACCAAGTAGGTCATTATTAAGAGCCGTTGGGCTAAAAGATGAAGATTTTGCAAAGCCATTTATTGGGGTTTGTAATAGTTTTATAGAGATTATTCCAGGGCATTTTTATCTAAATAAATATGCTGAAATTATCAAAGATGAAATACGCAAAAACGGCTGTGTGCCATTTGAATTTAACTGCATTGGTGTTGATGATGGTATTGCTATGGGACATAGTGGAATGCTTTATTCGTTGCCAAGTCGTGAATTAATAGCAAGTAGTGTTGAGACGGTTATGAACGCACATAGCTTAGATGCAATGATAGCTATTCCAAACTGCGATAAAATTACTCCAGGTATGATTATGGGGGCTTTAAGAGTGAATGTGCCTACTATTTTTGTAAGTGGTGGAGCGATGGCTGCAGGTAAGCTTAAAGATGGTTCTCAAATTGATTTAAATACAGCGTTTGAAGCGGTTGGCGAATACGAAGTTGGTAAAATTGATGAAGCAAAATTAAAAGAAATTGAATGTGCTGCATGTCCTGGAGCTGGAAGTTGCAGTGGAATGTTTACTGCAAATTCAATGAATTCTTTAATGGAAAGCCTTGGTATTGCGCTTAAAGGAAATGGAACTATTTTAGCTTTAACTTCTGAAAGAGAAGAATTATTAAGAAGTGCTGCAAGAAGAATTTGTGAGATTGCAAAGAGCGAAGAGCTAAGCGAAAAATACAAAATTAGAAATATTTTAAATAATAAGAGTTTAAAAAACGCTCTTGTTTGTGATATGGCAATGGGCGGTAGCACGAATACAATTTTACACACTTTAGCAATTGCAAAAGAAGCTTATGCTGATGAGATTGATTTAAAATTAATGCACGAAATCGCTCAAGATACACCACATATAGCTAAGGTTAGCCCAAGTCTGCCAGGAACTCATATGCAAGATGTAGGAAGTAGTGGTGGAATATATGCAATAATGAATGAAGTTAGTAAAAAAAGTAAATTCTTTAGCAAAGATGCACTTACTATTAGTGGAGATAGCATAGGAGAACTTATTAAGGATAGTAATCCTAATGGAAAGGCTATTAAAACGCTTGAAAATCCATACTCTGAGCGTGGTGGATTATGCGTATTATTTGGCAATATCGCAAGAGAAGGTGCGGTAATAAAGGTAGCCGGTATCGTTGGTGATAAGGTTTTCCGTGGTAAATGTGTTTGCTTTAATTCTCAAGATGAAGCAATAGCAGGGATTAGCAGTGGAAAAGTGGTTGCTGGAGATTGTGTAGTAATTCGCTATGAAGGTCCAAAAGGTGGTCCTGGAATGCAAGAAATGTTAAGCCCAACAAGTCTTATTATGGGTAGGGGCTTAGGTGCGTCGGTTGCATTACTTACTGATGGTAGATTTAGTGGGGCGACTCGTGGTTTTAGTGTAGGGCATTGCTCACCTGAAGCTGCTGAAGGTGGCGAAATAGGGCTTATTAAAGATGGAGATTTAATAGAAATTGACACTATTAAATGCACTATAAATCTATTAATTGATGATGAAGAAATGGCTAGAAGAAGAGCAGAATTTAAGCCTATTAAAAAAGAGCTTAATTCAAGATGGCTTAGAATGTATCAAAAGCTAGTTAGTAATGCTAGTAGCGGCGGTGTTTTAGACCTTGATGGTTTGAATGAAATGAAATAATTTTAGGGATTTCTTAAGGAAATTCCTAGTTTTGTATGTGAAATTTTTATAGAATTTGAAATTGCTTTTTTACTTTAAATAAATTAATAAAAATCTCTTGTTTTATTAAGCTAGGAACAGAGAACCTAGAAAATCAAGTGCAAAAAGGTGCAATTGATTTAGATATAGCTAAGCAAACTAAAGATGAAAAAATCGCACAAGAGCAAATAAAAACCGCAAACGATATGGAAACTCTAAAGCAAAGTCAAATAACTTCTTATTTTATGCCTAAAAAATATCAAACAGATATTAATCATAGCAACGCAAGTGCTAGTAATTTATGGGCGAATGCAAGAGCTACAAATTTTAATACAAATGTAGCAAAAAGTAGATTTAACGAAGAAGAAACTATAAAAAGCTTATATTCAAATGTGAATGAATACTCACAAAAGAGTGGCAAACAAGGAGAAGATGCTTTTGATGGATATTACAATGGTCTTTATTTAAAATATTTAGACGCTAAACAACAAGGATTTGATACTAGTGCATACGAAAGAGAAATAAGCTTATTAAATAAACACAAACCTAGCATTATGCAAATGTATAAAGTGCAGTTTGATGGAGCTAATCCGTATGTTAAAAATAGTGGCAATGGTGCAAATGGTGGGAGTGATTATTCAAATGTATTAACGCAAATCGGACAAGCTAATGCTATGAAAGAACAATTAGTAAAAGATATAAACGCTACTAACAAAGAAATTGATGACTTGCAAAGAAAAGGGGTAAATACTGAAGAGTTAAAAACTAAAAAAACTCAACTAGAGCAAAAACTATCACAATTACAAGGCGTTCCTAATACTGCTAATGCTAAAAGCTTGATGAATTATTTTACTGATAGTTTAGGTAAAACTGCAGGAGAGAAAACCTATAATCAAATGATAAATTATTCTCAAATCAAGCAAGATATAAGATTAGTAGCAGACGCAATTGATACGGTAGCTTTATATGGTTGGAGTGGAGAAGGACTTAATAAATTAGCACATATGTTTGGAGTTGCTACAAATAAAGATGATATTAATAATAAAATAATAGCACTTTTAAATAATATTCAAGGAGATACAGGAGCAAAACTTAAACAACAATATGAAAATATAGTAAGACTAACACCTAATACGAGTGCGTTTGGTATGAATGTAAAAAGAATGCAACAAGATTTAACAAACCTAAACGAGCATATTAATATCAACATAAACTCTATTTTATATCCACACAAAGAAAATGCTGAAGTAATCAAAAAAAGCTTTAATGTATCTACTAAGCCACTTGAGTTTAAATATGATTATGAAGATTATCGTAAAACTAATGCAACGCCTAATAATACTTTAGAAATGTATAGAAAAATGCCTTATGCTTAATTTAAAACTCCTTTTGCTAATATATAGCAAAAGGAGTTTTATGAGATATATAATTTTTTTTATATTAATATTTAATAGCTTATTTGCTACAAATTATAACGAATACTACATTATGCTAAAAAACGAAAACAGATTTAGCGATGAGATGATAAAAGGAGTTATTAGCCATTATAAAGATTACGGAAAAGATTATAAAAATATAGTTGAGTATGCAAAAGCAGTTCAAGATGATATAGTAAAAATGATTGATTTATCATATAACGATAGTAGAGATGATAACTTTTATAAACATTATAGGATTGATGAAAGTGTATATAGTAATTATTTAAAAGAACTAGACAAAAAAGCCTATAAAAGAGAAAAATTAGAAGACTTTAACGATTTTGTTTATCATAGGGGCAGTAGGCTTTATGATAATTTAAAATCGGAATTACAAAGCTATTATGCAGTATTAAATGCTAGTAATATAAAAAACTCTTGGTTAGATAATTACAAAAAAGATTATAACAAGGCTTTAAAGATGAACTCAAGCTATGATGAAATAGTATTTAATATCTTTATAAAATCTCATTTTAACGAATATGAATTAAATAAAAATGCAAAAAATGAAATAATAGCAACGGACAAAGCCTTAGGGCTTAGTGCAAATGTAGGCGATATAGAAAGCTTTAATTATTACACCTTAAAGGCATTTGTTTTAAACTATCTAGTAAGTTTTTTAGGGCTAATTGTAGGCGTAGTTCTGTGTGTAAAATATAAACATAAGGCATTAGTATATATAAGTCCATTTGTATTATTTGCTTTAGGCTTAACGATTGATTATTATGTAATCGGAATAAAATTACTTAAATATGTGTAAACCCTAGCAAAACACGGCTAATTTGCTAGGGTTAGGTGAATTGCTTTAAGCTTAGGCTAAGCCGTGCTTCACTATAATTTAGTTAGTTTGAAAAAATAAATGGTTTTACTAGAACTTTTTTAAAGTTCTTAGTAAAGCTATGATTAAAACGATTAAAATAATTGTTTCTCCCATATTACCACCTTTCCACCCTAACAAGCCTAAGGCAAAAAGCAAATCATATTATAAATTAATTTTTATTAAAAATATTTTAAATAGTTATTTAAATTAAATAATTTTAAAACTAATACTAATTTATAATTTTTATAAAATTACTTAAAATCTTGATTTAAATTATTTTAGGATAATTTTTGTATGATTAACATTTCTATTAACTTTTAACATTTATAATTTTTCAACAAATAAAAATTATTAATAAGGAGACAAATTATGTTAGTTACAAAAAAAGCACCAGATTTTACAGCTCCAGCTGTATTAGGAAACAATACAATAGATAACAATTTTAATCTATACAAAAATATGGGTAAAAAAGGAACAGTAGTATTCTTTTATCCAAAAGATTTTACATTCGTATGTCCAAGTGAAATTATCGCATTTGATAAAAGATTTAAAGATTTTCAAGATAGAGGAATTAATGTAATCGGAATTAGTGGCGATAATGAATTCTGCCATTTTGCTTGGAAAAATACTCCAGTAAATCAAGGCGGTATTGGCAATGTACAATTTCCTTTAGTAGCAGACCTTACAAAAGAAATCGCTCGTGGTTTTGATGTATTATTTGATGAAGCAGTAGCTTTAAGAGGTTCATTCTTATTAGATGCTGATGGAACAGTTCGCCACGCAGTAATTAATGACCTACCATTAGGAAGAAATATTGATGAAATGATTAGAATGGTAGATACAATGCTATTTACAAATGAGCATGGTGAAGTATGTCCAGCTGGCTGGCATAAAGGCGAAAAAGGTATGAAAGCTGATCCAAAAGGTGTTGCTGATTACCTAGCTAACAATAGCGAAAAACTATAATTTAAAGGCTAGGATTTTCCTAGCCCACTTAAAATTAAATAATTTTTTAAATATTGATTTTTTCACTTCTGTTTTCTTGCTTATAAAATTTACTTTTATATTATTTATATTATTTGGTATAAAGTCTTTGTTAATTTTGTGATTATTTATATAAAAATATTTTTTGCTAATATTATTTGCGAATGGAATTTCATTAAAAGATACATTGCCATTTCCAAGTGCTTTAAAAATCTCATCTTTTCTACTTTTTCTAAAATCATAAAACCTAAAGCCTTGCTTAATGCAGTTTAAATAAAATTCCACTTCTTTATCTATATCAAAATCTATCTCATTTGGGCTAAAAATACTATGATTTTTGGGTTTGAAATTATACAAAAACTCACAATTTTGATTAAATATTTTTATAAAATCTTGAGTGTATATAAATCTTAAAAATCTAGTTTTTTTGCCCTTAAAATGTCTTAAATCAGATTTTAAAAATCCGTTTGCAATAATTGTTGTATTTTTTGGAAAATTTATATTTTTTAAAAATGATAAATTTTCAATGAAAATATAATCAAAATATTTCAATTTTTTAACTTGTAAAATCGCTAAATCATTAAAAATATCTATGTGATAAATATTTTTATTTAAGCCTTTTGTATCAGTATTACAAATATATAAAACTAGATTATTTTTGCTTAGACTATTTGCTAATTCTTTTAAAAGAATTTCAATTTCGCTATTTTTAGAATATATATAAAATCCATCAAAATTCTGTGAAAACACATTGTTAAGTGATGGATTTTTAAACATTTTAAAGCTTTAAAACGCCTTCTTCAATCAAAGAAATTGAGTGTGGCTCAACCACTCTTGTATGCACTTCCTCTCCATTTTTTAAAAAAAGTATCGTAGGAATATGGCGAATACCCAAATCAGCTCTTATATTTTCATCTTTATCAACATTTACATGGTAAAAATTTATATTAGTATATTTTTGACTAAGCTCTACCAAAAACGGCTCAGCAATCTTGCAATCCCTACACCAAGGTGCTCCAAAAGCTATAACACAAGTTGCATTGTCTTTAATATCTAAATATTCTTGATAATTAATCTCTTTCATTGTTTAAATCCTTATATTCATCTTTATTTAATGTTTTTAACTCGCTATCAGTCGCAATTGCTGCAATCATAGCACCATTTACATTGCTCATAGTTCTTACCATATCTATAATAGGGTCAATTGCAAAAATCACACCTAGTAAATAAAACTTATCCCCAAGTCCAAGCCCTGTAATCATAATAGAAGCTGCTACAATTGAAATTCCAGGAATTCCTGCGATGCTTAAAGACCCAACAAGAGTAATTATAATAATTAAAACTGCACTAGATAAATCAATGCTAAGCCCTGCACTATGCATAATAAATGCAGCCACAAGCCCTACATAATACCCAGCACAGCCACTCATTCCTATAGTAGCACCCAGCCCTGCTACGAAGTTTGCATTGTTTTCACTAACGCCTAATTTAGTATGAAGTGTGCGAATGGTAATCGGTAAAACACCCGCTGAACTTCTTGAAGTAAAAGCCAATAATAGCACTTCAAACGCTTTTTTATAATACACCATAGGAGATAAGCCGTGAAATGCTAAAATGATAGAAAATACAACAATCATTAAAATTCCACTTGCATAAGTTAATATTATAAATAACCCAGCTTCTTTCATAGCTGCAACTCCATTTGCTATTAGCACATTTGCAATCATCGCAACAACAGCATAAGGCATTAGTTGGATTATATTTGTAATTACATTCATAATAATTTTGTTTATAAAAATTACTAGGTTTTTATAGGTGCTAAATATTTCTTTATTTTCTTCTTTTGTGCCTATTTTTCTTGCACCAAGAGTGAATAAAAATGCTACTAAAATTACTCCTAAAATATTATTATTTGCAAAAGAATCTATGATATTATTTGGCATTAAACCTAATAAAATTGAGCTTAGGGTTCTAGCTTCTTTTATAGTTTTTGAAGTTTGCACTACAACATCACTTCCTAGATTAAATATTACACCTAGACTAAGACCTATAGCACTTGCAATTGCAGTAGTTATTAAAAGCCAAAAAATACTTCTACTAAGAATTGATGAAATCTTTACTCCACCTTCAAGCTTTAATAAAGATGATGAAATTCCAAAAAATACAATAGGAACTATCATAAGTTTTAATAAGCTAATAAAAATATTTACAACGAAAGAATACCAAATTCTAGTTTGCTCAAGCCATAAAACTTCTTTAGAATTTGCAGGAAAATTTGCCAAATATTGAGCTAATACACCCAAAATAACACCTAAAAATAGTGCCAATGTCATTCTTTTTGCAAAACTTATAGTATATGCTAAACGATTTAGCCAAAAGCATAATATTAGATAAACTAATACAAAAGTAATTGATAAAGGCTCTGAAAGTGTAAAAAAGTTAATGAAAAAATCTTTCATAATTCTCCTTTAATATTTTTTTTAAGAGATAGATTTTATCCTAAATAAATTAAGAAATAAAAATATTAAAGGAGAGAACTATTGTTTAAATTTTTAAAAGAAAGGGAAATGGCGCGGCGGACGGGGCTCGAACCCGCGACCTCCGGCGTGACAGGCCGATATTCTAACCAGCTGAACTACCGCCGCAACCTAGTTTAAGAAATGGTGGTCGCTATAAGACTCGAACTTATGACATCCACCTTGTAAGGGTGGCGCTCTACCAACTGAGCTAAGCGACCAAGATTGATGGTGTCCTGTGCTGGATTCGAACCAGCGGCCCCCTCATTAAAAGTGAGATGCTCTACCTGCTGAGCTAACAAGACATTAAAATATTTGTGAAAGGCTAAATAATACAAAAAAAATTTTTAATTGTCAAGAAAAATCTAAAAAATTATATTTTAATTCAAGAATTTGGCATAAAAAATAAAAAGAATTTAAATTCCGATAATTTAAAATAAAATATATTATAATTTTATAATTTAATTAAAATTTTTAAGTATAATTTAATTAAATACTTTGAAAGTATTTGTATTTTAAGGAGTATTAATGCAAAGAAGGGAATTTTTAAAAGGCTCTGCATTTTTAGGTTCATTAGCCTGTATTAATCCAGTTTTGAGTGCTAATGCCTTTACAAACGGGGATAAAAAAAGTGTTTTTTCGGTTTGCGAGATGTGTTCTACTCGTTGTCCTATTGAAATAAGCGTTAAAGATAATAAAGGTGTATTTATTAATGGTAATCCAAAATTTAGCACAAATAAAACTAGCGTATGTGCAAGGGGTGGCGCGGGAATTAATCAATTATATGATAAAAACCGCCTTATTAAGCCTTTAATTCGTGTAGGTAAGCGTGGGGAAAACAAATGGCGTGAAGCTAGTTGGGACGAAGCTTTAAACCTAGTTGCAACAAAGTTAAATGAAATAAAAGAAAAGCACGGAGCTAGTAGCGTAATATTTACAAGCAAAGCCGGAGAATCTCACACTCATATGAGTAATTTTGCCTGTGCTTACGGCAGTCCTAATATATTTTCACATTATTCAAGCTGTCCGATTACTTATAATATGGTTTTAGAGCATACTTATGGTGGCGGCTTATCAAGAGATTTTGCTAATGCAAAATATATTGTAAATTTCGGACATAATTTATTTGAAGGTATAGTAATAAGTGATGCTAAAAAACTAGCTAAATTTGCAGCTGCAAGTGATACAAAACTACTTGTCCTTGAGCCTAGATTTAGCGTAGTTGCTGCTAAGGCTGATGAGTGGCTACCTATTAAGCCAGGAACTGATGTGGCATTTTTAATGGCATTAATTCATATTTGGCTAAGAGATGAAAAATACGATAAAGAATTTGTAAATGAATATTGCATAGGACTTGATGAACTTAAAGCTAGTGTAAAAGATACAAGCCCTAAATGGCAAGAAAGTATCACTGGAATTAGTGCTGATACTATTGAGCGAATTGCCGATGAAATCTATAAAGCTGCTCCTAAAGTAGTAATTGATTGGGGACATAAAACCACTACTACTTATGCAGAATATCAACGCACAAGAGCTATTGCAATAGCAAACGCTTTAATGGGAAATTACGAGAAAAAAGGTGGCATTCACACTAGCAAAAATACAAATACTTTAAACAAAATCATAGGCGAAGATATTTTCCCTACTCTTGATAATCCTAGCAATGTTTTTAAGGTTCCTAACACTCCTAGAATTGATGGTGCAGGTGAAGTTGGAAATAAAAATTATTTTGTATCCAGAAAACACGGAGTTTTAATGGATATTGCCCCTGCAATACTTAGCAAAAAGCCATATCCTATTAAAGCTTGGGTAAATACTAGGTTTAATCACTTAGTAAATGTAGCAAATGTAAATGAGAGTTTAAAGGCTATAAATGAGCTAGATTTTATAGTAAGTATTGATATATATTTAAATGATTTTAGCAATTTAGCTGATGTGGTATTACCAGAAAGCTCATATTTAGAGCGAGATGAGAGCATTGCAACTATAGGAAATGGCTATTATATGAGAAATAAAGCCGTAGAAGTTATAGGCGATACAAAAAGTGGTTTTGATATTTTTAGAAAACTAGCAAGTATGATGAAAATTGATGAGCTTTATACTTATACGACAATAGATGAGTATAGAATGCAGCAAGCTAAAGGTAATGTAGATTTACTAGCAAATCTTAAAAAAGATGGCATAGTAACTTATAAAGTCCCTAGTCTTTATTTAAGAGAGCCAAAAACCATAAAAGAATTTGCTAAAACTTATCCACAAATTAAAGATAAAATTGATAGTAACGGCGAACTTAGTTCGCTAATTAGTTTTAAGACACCTAGTAAAAAAATAGAGCTTTTCATAGAAAAAGTTGAAAACTTATTCCCAACTCACGGCTGTTTAAATACAACTGATTATGATGTGTTTAAAAATCATGAATTTTGTCTAACGAGTGGCAAAACTCCAATTCATACAAACGCTCATACTCAAAATATCCCAATTTTAAATGAATTAATGAGCGAAAGTCCTGTGTGGATAAATGAAACTAAGGCTAAAGAACTAGGCTTTAAAGATGGCGATTTAGTATATTTAGAAAATGAATTTGGCAAAATCCAAGTAAAACTTATGCTAACTCAAGGCATTCGTCCTGATACATTGTTTATTTATCACGGATTTGGTCGCAACACTCCAGCACTTAAAAACATTCACGAAATAGGTGCAAATGATAGCATAGTGCTAGGTTCAAGAAGTGGTTATGTTTGTAGCACAATGGTTACAAATATAGGCGTAGATATTAAAAGGGCTTAAAAATGAAAAAGTTTGTAATGATTCACGATGAAAATTTATGTATAGGTTGCGAGGCTTGTAGTGTAGCTTGTAAAAACGAAAATCAAATTCCAAGTGGGGTTTTTAGAGTGCAAGTTCATGCGAAAATGAAGGGAGTTTTTCCAAATCTTCAAACAGATTTTACAAGGGCAAGTTGTGTAATGTGTGAAGATAGCCCGTGTGTAAGCGTATGTCCTACTGGAGCTAGTTTTAAACTAGCAAATGGAATAACATTAATTGATGAAAATTTATGCGTATCTTGCAAATACTGCATATTAGCCTGTCCTTATAATGCAAGATTTCTTAATCCTATCACAAAAGCAATTGATAAATGCACTTTTTGTTATCCAAATAGAGTAAGCGATGGTTTAACCCCTGCTTGTGTTAGCGTATGTCCTACTGATGCATTAATTTTTGGGGATATAAATGATAACAATTCAGAAATCAATAAAGTCTTAGCAAGTAAAAGCGTTGAATATCCTAAAGCTCATTTAGGCACTAAACCAAAACTAGGTTTTATAAAAAACACAAAAGGAGGACGCTATGAATAATATGGCAGGAAGCTTAATGCAATATAATGAGATTTATTGGCCTTGGCCTATTGCACTATATTTGTTTTTAGCAGGGCTTAGTGCTGGGTGTTTGATGGTTTCATTAATAGTAAAATTTAATAGATTTACACATAATACTAATAGTATTTGGGACGCTACGATTAAAGCAGGAGCGTTAATTTCTCCACTTGCTATTAGCTTGGGGCTTTTGCTTTTGATAATTGATTTAGGCAAACCACTTACATTTTATTTATTGCTAATAAAATACAATTTTACTTCGGTTATGACTTTAGGTGTTTTATTTTTATTAGTTTATACACCTTTAGCATTTTTATACGCATTAATCATTTTTGAGCGTGAAATAGGGCTTTATTTTAGGTTCTTAATTCCTATTACAAATTCCATAAGAAAAATGGCTAATTTTGCAAAGATGATTGAATATGTATTGCTTTTCTTGGCTTTATGTGTTGGTGCTTATACGGGATTTTTATTAAGTACGATTTCTAAAATCCCTTTATGGAATACTCCTATTTTACCATTGCTTTTTGTGGTTTCTGCGTTTTCTTGTGGAATAGCTGCAAATATACTTGTGGGAATTTTATTTTTTAAAGCTCACTTAAATAAAGAAAACATAAAATATTTATTGGTTTTAGATTTAAGAGCAATAATGCTTGAAATTCCTATCTTGCTTTTACTTTTTGTAGGGATGTATTATAGTGGGGGCGAGAGTTTAATATCGCTTAAGGCTATTTTTTCTCATGAGTTTTATTCAAAATTATTTTGGTTTGGCGTGTTAGGAACGGGGCTTATTTTACCTATTTTAATAGCCCTAACCGCACTTAAAAACCACGCCTATAAACCTGCATTCATAATAATAAACTCTCTTGCTGTGCTAATTGGCGTAATAATGTTAAGATTTTTTATCGTTTATGCAGGGCAAGTTTGCATTAGCTAAAGGTTTTCCTTTAGCTAAGCTATTATTTAACGCTATAAGTTACAAAGCCTTTATTTGTATATACGCTAAATTCTAAAATGCTAGAGCAATTTTCGTTATTAAATGTCATAAATTCTCTACTTTCGCCAAATTTTAAAGGCATTTTGTAATCATAATAATATTTTCCATTGTATTTTTCTTTAGCAACTTGTTTTGCTTTTTCACAATTTTCAATATATTTTTTATTTTCTGTTTTTTCTACTCTTTCGTTTATGTGTTTAAAACCTTTGCTTTTATCATCTAAATCGTATTCGTACTCATAACTGCAATCTTCTTTACTTAATTCTGCCCATTTAATTAATTTTTCGCAATAATCAATCCAATTTTTATTTAGTATTCCAGTATTACATACTTTTGGTGGAGTTTCATCTGATATTGCACCTGTAGCGTTATTATCTTTCCAAAATTTATAATCAACTATAGCACAACCACCACGATTTGCTGTAATTCTTTTAATTTCAATATCATCTTTAGCAGTTAAGGTTAACATTTCCATTTTCCAGCCTAACCCATTTTTTGTTTTTTCGATATCGAACTTAAACGCATCTTGACTTAATTCTTTTTTTTCATCAGAACAAGCACTCATAAATAATGCCACGCTACAAAACAAACTAGCTGTTAATAATTTTTTCATATTTTCTCCTTTTGATTTGGTTTAAAGCCTAATGCTTTGCATTATGCTTTTTGTAAAATCAGTATAATACCCCCCCCCATTCTTAAGTTTTACTTAATTTGTATTGTTTAATATGATTAAAAATTTTATTGCATTACAAATCCTAAAAATTAAATTAAAATATATTTTAAATTTTACTGGAATTTATTTTTGTATTTTTTAAAGAGTGCGTGTTAATATAATTTTATTAATTTAGTTTGGAATTTATTTTCGCAAATAAATTCCAATTAATTTTGAATAAATTATTTAAATGGGTAATCCATATACCAAGTGCCATTTATTTTTGTAAGACCTACTTCGCTATCATCAGTTCGTCCATACTTTTTCATTACAACGCTAACATTAGCTTGAGTTTCAGATTCATTTATTACAAATGTATTTACTAATTCAATGCCTTGTTTGGCAATACTTCTTTTTATGTCTCCTGCATTCTCAGTTAAATCTTTTATAAATTCCTTTTTTTCATCTTCTGATTCAAAATGAACATACTTAGCAGCCTCTTTTCCATCTCCTACCATAAATGCATTTATGTGTTTTTTAACCACAATATCAGGAGCATCACTCCCACAAGCTACAAACATTACAGCAAGGGCTGCAAGACTAAATAATTTTTTCATATTTTCTCCTTTTGATTTGGTTTAAAGCCTAATGCTTTGCATTATGCTTTTTGTAAAATCGGTATAATACCCCCCCCCATTCTTAAGTTTTACTTAATTTGTATTGGCTACATATAATTTATTTAGCTAAGCTAATTGTTTAATGAGTGTTTTTATACTATTTGCTGAATATTTTTTAAGGAGAATTTATGAATAAGTTAATTTTAAGTGTTGCTTTAGCTTCATCGCTTTTTGCTGCTACATCGTGTGATAAGGTTTTAAATAAACTTGATGAGCAAATCACAAAAGTTCAAAATCAAAAAAAGGCAAATCCAGAAAGGTTAGAATATTTAAAAACACAAAAACAAGAAATCAGCAAAAATTGTGTAGATGGTAAAATAGATAATGAAAAATTAAAAACCATCAAAGCTGAAACTAAATATGATTACGAGAGTAAAAAATTAGAAAAAAGCCAAGCAAAACTAAATGCCAAAAAAGAAAAAGTTGAAGATAAATACAAAGATGATTTAGAAAAAATCAAAGCTAAAAAAGATAAAGAAGCTAAAAAATTAGCTGATAAAGAAGAAAAAGAATTAAAAAATAAAGCTAAAAAAGAAGCTAAAGAATTAGAAAATAAAGTTGATGATAAAGTAGAAAAAGTTGAAAAAGAGCATAAAAAATCAGAAAAAAAGCTTAAAAAACTTGAAGAAAAACTAAAAGAACAAACAAATAATTAAAACTTTCCCTAAATACTATTAAGTATTTAGGTTTTAACTAACTATTGTAAAAACACTAATTGCCAAGTCAAACAATTAAAATAGCTAATTAGAATATTTTGCAGTTGATTAGGCAAGGCAGATTATTAAAATAATTTATTTTTTATAAGATTTTGCTATGTATTGATTAAATATCTTATCGTTTTCTTGCTTTTAAGTCTTTTTAATACTATTAAATCTATCTATGTAGTTTTTATAATTTAAACTCACTAATTAGCTCAATATTTCTTAAAATATTACAAATTTATTAGCAAAATAATTTAGCCTAATTTCCTTAATTTTGCTATGAAAAAGCCTGAATGAGTATTTGTTGGCTTTATGCGATAAGTTTTAGCAAGTCTAATATCGCTATATTTTTCATCGTAATTACTTAGTCCTTGTAAATACTCGCAAGGCAAATCAATTTCTAAAAGTTCTATATTAAATTTAGAATTAAGCGCATTAAAAATCACTGCTTCGTTCTCATAAAAATTATGCGTGCAAGTGCTATAAACTAGCTCCCCACCTATTTGTAAAGCTGTTAGGGCAGAGTTTAAAAGCTTTTTTTGAGTAGTGGCGATTTGCTTTATTTCTTTTTGACTTTTTGTGATAGAAAAATCGTGTATAAATGTGCTACACGGAGCATCAAGCAATATTTTGCTAAATCGCTCGGGCGTTTTACGACCTATCAAAATGCCATCGTGATTATAGGTTTTTGCCTTTACGCCGTAGTTTGCTAGGATTTTTTTAAGATTAAAAAATCTTTTGCTATTTAGCTCATTTGAGCTTAGATTTTCACAATTGTCGCTAAAATTAGCTAGATTTATACTCTTACCCCCTGGAGCAGCACACATATCCAAAATAATATCGCTTGAGCTAACATTTAAAGCCTTAGCGCATAAATAACTTGAATAATCTTGTATATAAATACCGCCATTTATTGCTAAATCGTGAGTTGAAATTCTTATTTTAAATTCTTGATTAAAAATATAAAAATTATTATCTAATTTTGTAGGCGAATACTTACTAAATACACTTAAAAACTCTTCTTCATCGCATTTAATAGAGTTTATAAATACTCCGAAATACTCCAAATCAATTGGCTTTTTAAAGCCATAAATCTCGTTAAAATGCTCGGTATGATTAAATATCATTAATATCCTTGCTCGTTTAATACTTTATAATTATTACAACCATCTTGATGTCCTAATTCACAAGCTTTTTTAAAATAATCTTTAGCTTGTTTTTTATCTTGTTTTACGCTTTGTCCGTTGTAATACAAAATCCCCAAATTAAAACAACCTCTATCATCATTACCATTACAACCTTTGGTATAAAATTCTTTTGCTTTAGAATAATCTTGCTTTACTCCTAATCCTTCATAATATAAAAATCCTAAATTAGTACAACTTGGAATATTTCCACCATCACAAGCTTTGATAAAAAGCTCTCTTGCTTTAGAATAATCTTGTTTTACACCTTGTCCGTTTTCATACAAAATCCCCAAATTAAAACAACCCATAGTTTTCCTACTATCACAAGCTTTGATAAAAAACTCTCTTGCTTTAGAATAATCTTGTTTTACACCTTTTCCGTTTTTATATAAAATTCCTAAGTTAGTACAACCATTAACATCCCCACCATCACACATTTTATGCCATAATTCTTGTGCTTTTACATAATCTTGTTTGCCATAATATTCTAATCCTAATTTAAAACAAGCTTGAAAATCTCCATTATTACACTTACTCTCAAGCTCATTCGCACCTAAAATACCAGCACCTAAAAGCACTAAACATAATAATTTTTTCATTTTACTTCCTGATTAAAGATTTCTTCTTCATTTATTTCTAATTCTTCGCAGTACTCAGGACTATAACGACAAACATCGGCTAAATATTTTTTTGCTAAATTTAAATCTTGCTTTACCCTATCGCCATTTTTATACATCAAAAACAAACGCTCACAGCTTGGGAAATATCCGTTATCACAGGTTTTTTTATAAATCTTAATCGCTTCTTTATAATCTTTTATTTTTTCATATTCGTATATTAATTCCTCACATTGATATGGTCGGTCATATTCACAAGCTTTTTTATAATATTCAATCGCTTTTTTATGATCTTGCTTAACCCAAAAACCTGTAGAATACTTATTGCCTAAACTTTTGCAAGCATTCGCTACTCTATTGTCACAAGCTATTTCATAAAACTGCATAGCTTTTTTAATATCTCGCTTTATACCACGAGCTTGTTCATAAAAAAAACCTAAATAATCACAACTTGAAAAATACCCACCATCGCATGCTTTTGTGTGTAGTTTAAAGGCTTTTTTATATTTTTTATGATCTTCATACTGCCCAGCTAGTTCGTAGCAACTTTCTAAATCATTTTGAGCGCATAATTTTTCATATTTTAGCGTATTTAAAAGATAGCAAGATGGGTGATCTTTTTTATCACATTTGCTTTTTAGTTCAGCTTCATTAAGTTTAAAGCAGGTTTTATAATCTATATTTAAGCATTCGTTATTGTTTTCATTTGCAACTAAAATACTTATACTAAAAAATACCAAAGATAATAATTTTTTCATATTTTATCCTACATATTTATTTTATAATTTCTTGTTGGTTTAACATTTCTAGTTTATCACAAGTTACGCCGCCTTTATATCGGCATGTAAGACTATAATATTTTTTTGCCATATTTATATCCTGCTCTATATTTTCGCCGTTTTCATACATTATTCCTAAGCGTAAGCAGGCATTATTATTTTTAGCATCACAAGAAATTTCATAAGCCTTAATAGCATTTTTGAAATCATCTATTTTTTCATATTGCCAAGCTAATTTTTCACATCTTCCTTTATTATACTCGCAAGCTTTTTTATAATATTCAATCGCTTTTTTATGATTTTGCATAAGCCAAAAACCTTCAGAATATATATAACCTATGCTTTCACATGCTAAATATTCCTTGTTATCACAAGCTATTTTATAAAAATGTATCGCCTTAGCAATATCTCGCTTTACCCCACGAGCATGTTCATAAAAAAAGCCTAAAAAATCACAACTTTGAAAATATCCACCATTACACGCCTTTGTATGCAATTCTATAGCTTTTTTAAATTTCCAATCACTCTCATATTCGTTAGCTAGTTTATGACAAGATTCATAATCGTTTTTGTTGCAATTGTTATCTAGCTCAATTAGTGTTAATAAAAAACAAGCATGATAATCTTTATTGTCACATTTACTTTCTAAATTCTTATCATTTATCTCGTAGCAAGTTTTATAATTCATATTTAAACATTCTTTATTGGTTTTATTTGCAAATAAACTCATACCTACAAGCACTAAAAATAATAATTTTTTCATTTTACTTCCTTAAAATTTCTTATTATTAATATCCTTGCTCGTTTAATTTTCTATACCAATAACAACTATTCTGACCGCCTAAATCACAAGCTTTGCCAAAATATTCCTTAGCCTTTGTTTTATCTTGTTTTACACCTTTGCCTTTATAATACAAACTGCCTAAATTAAAACAACCATTAGGTAACCCATCTTCACAGGCTTTAGTAAAAAGCTCTTTTGCCTTAATAGGATCTTGTTTTACTCCATACCCACTGCTATATAAAACACCTAAATTATAACAACCAACACTTTCTCCACCATCACAAGATTTAGTATAAAATTCGCTTGCCTTTAAATAATCTTCGCTTGTTCTAATCACCCCTTTGCTATATAACAATCCTAAACCATAACAGCCTTCAGTAAATTCATCATTACAAGCTTTAGCATAAAGCTCTTTTGCTTTATCATTATCTTGCTTTACACCATTTCCGTTAGCATATAAATTTCCTAAATTAACACAGCCAACAACACTTCCCGCATCACAAGCTTTGGTAAATAACTCTTTTGCTTTTATATAATCTTGTCTTACTCCAAACCCTTCACTATATAACAACCCTAGATCAGAGCAAGTCGTAGCATCTTCATCACAAGCCTTAATAAAATATTCTTTTGCTTTAGCATAATCTTGATTTATAAAAAAGTAAAATTCACCCAAGCTAAGGCAACTAAGAATTTGTCCGCCATCACAAGCCTTAGTAAAATATTCTTTTGATTTAGTATAATCTTGATTTTTAGCATATTCTACTCCTAAATTAAAACAAGCTTCCAAATCCCCTTGATTGCACTGACTTTCAAGTTCATTTGCACTTAAAATACCAGCACTTAAAAGTGCTAAACATAATAATTTTTTCATTTTACTTCCTTTAAATTTATCATTGTTATTTATCAAAACCCTTGCTCATCTAATATTTCATAATGACTACAGCCGTTGTGTTCGCCTAAATTACAAGCTTTTCTTAAGTATTCTTTAGCTTTTATTTTATTTTCTCTAACGCCTTGTCCGTTATTATATAAAGCTCCCAAATTATAACAACCCATAGCATCGTTACCATCACAACCTTTAGCATAAAGTTCTATTGCTTTTGCATAATCTTGTTTTGCTCCAAATCCATTTGCATACACAACCCCTAAGTTAGAGCAACCACTAGCGTTTTCACCATCGCAAGCTTTAGTAAAATATTCTTTTGCTTTTATGTAATCTTTTTTTACTCCAAATCCATTTGCATATAAAATTCCTAAATTAAAGCAACCCGTAGCATTTCCGTTATTGCAAGCTTTGGCATAAAACTTTCTTGCTTTAAAATAATCTTGCTTTATTCCAAGTCCTTTTTCGTATAAAAACCCTAAATTAGAGCAACCCATAGTATCCCCATTATCACAAGCTTTAGTATAAAACTCTCTTGCTTTTGTATAGTCTTGTTTTACTCCAAATTCATTCGCATAAACAACCCCTAAATTATTGCAACCCGTAGCATTTCCGTTATCACAAGCCTTAGTAAAATATTCTTTTGCTTTAGCGTAATCTTGATTTTTAGCATATTCTACTCCTAAATCTGAACAAGCTTCCAAATCGCCCTTATTACACTGACTTTCAAGCTCATTTGCACTTAAAATACCAGCACCTAAAAGTGCTAAACATAATAATTTTTTCACTTTACTTCCTTTAATGTCATTGCTTGTTTATTTTTTTATACAGCAAACAACTAGTATGTTCTCCATAATCACAAGCTTTTTTAATTAATTCAATAGACTTTTTAATATCATTTTCATATAAACTTGATAAAGCTAAACAGCTTTCTCCATTTTTATTATCGCAAGCTTTAGTCCATAATTCTTTTGTTTTTTCAATATCTTTTGCAACGCCAATTCCAGAATAATACATAAAGCCTAAAAATCCACAAGCACCAAAATCTTGTAGTTCGCAACTTTTAGTATAAAATTCTCTCGCCTTATTTAAATCTTGTTTTATGCCATCTCCTTCAAAATACATAGAACCTAAATTTGTGCAAGCAAAAGTATGTCCACCATCACAAGCTTTTGTGTAAAACTCACTTGCTTTTTTTAAATCTTGTTTTACTCCGTTTCCTTGTTCGTAAGATAATCCTATATTAAAACAAGAAGAAGCATCTTTACCTTTACAAGCCTTAATCCATAATTTATTTGCTTTTTTAAAATCCTGCTCTACATCTTCGCCACTTGCATATAAATATCCAAGAGCATCACAAGCTTTATAATCGTTTTTATTGCAAGCTTTTTCTAATTCCTTAATATCAACTGCACCTAAAACACTTGCACCTAAAAGTGCTAAACATAATAATTTTTTCACCTTACTTCCTTTAAATTTCTAATTTAATTTTTCAAATTCTCAATACTTTTACAAGCTCTTTCATCACCTAAATCACAAGCTTTTTTTAAATATTCTTTAGCTTTTTTATCCTTATATAAAAATGATAAAAAATAACACCCAACAGCATAATTATGATTACAAGATTTGGTATAGAATTTAATAGCTTTTTTCTTGTTTTGTTGCGTTCCAATCCCATAAGCATTCATAAAACCTACTGCATAACAAGCTTCATATAAGTTATTTTCACAAGCTTTAGTATAAAGATTTATGGCTTTAGTATAATTTTGCTTAGTTCCTATTCCGCTCTCATATAAAAACCCTAAATCATAACAAGCTTGCATATTTTTATTCTTACAAGCTTTAGACCATAAATTATAAACTTGTTTTAAATCATTTTCGTATTCAATTGGCTCTTTTGTAAAATCAATATTTTTAAAAATCTCAAATCCTAAGTCATAATCATTTGCTAACAAAACTTTAAATATAAGCAAACAAATGAGCTTTTTCAATTTAAATTCCTAAATAATCCTTAAGCAATAAAAATGCTGCAATGCTATCTTGTTTGCCATCTTTTTTTTTGCTACTAATAATTTTTGCTGCTTGTTTGCTTGTAAAACTTTCATCGTGATAGACTATATTGCTAAATTCAATTAGTTTTGAAAAATGCTCCACTCTTCTTCTCATCTCATCTTCAGCACTACCGCCCATTGGAATTCCTATTACAATTTTAGTGATTTTGTGCTTTTTGATTAATTCTTTTACTTCTGTGGCTGCTTGATTGCGATTTATTCTAATTATTGCAGGTTGGGGCATAGGAATTTTCATTATGCTAATTGCAACGCCAATTCGTTTAAGTCCTAAATCAAGTGCAAGTATATTTTCCATTAAACACTCCTAACTAAAACTCCATCAATTATTATTTTTCCATCAAGTTCATAATCATATACTAATTCGCCGTATCGCTCTAAGGCTTCATCAAGATTTGCTCCGTTTTTGCAAAATTCTAAAAACTCATCGTAGTTTTGAGTGTAGCATTTTTGAACGCTGAAGTATTCTTGCATTTGTGCTACGAAAATATCAATATCATAAATTATTTTTGCCTTATAGTTTGCGATTAGCTCGTTTGTGCCATCACTTTCTCCTATTCTTTGGGCTAACACATAAATATCTTTTCCATATTCTAGGGCGTGTTTTGCTGAATTTAATGAACCGCTTTTAAGGTCTGCTTGGGTGATGATTAAAATATCTCCAAGAGCTACCACAAGGCGATTTCTAGCTAAAAAATCGTGTTTTAATGGGATATGATTTGGCTCGTTTTCGCTTAGTGCTAGGGCGTTTTCATATATTTGTTTTATTATGTATTCGTTTGATTTCGGATAGATTTTATTAAGCCCATTTGCAAAAATTCCTATATGATAAGGCAGGCTTGCTTTTGCACTTTCAATATCTACTCCAATTGCTCCACCACTTACTACGCAAATACCTATTTGGCTTAGTTTTTGTGCTAGTTTAAAGGTTAGATTTTTTGTATAAACGCTCATTTTTCTAGAGCCTACTATACTTATTTTAGGCATTTTTAAAAGTTCTAAATTGCCTTTATAATAAATCTTATTAGGCGGGTTTTTAAGAGTATTAAACTCATTTATAATCGTTGTATATATCATCTATATAAACTAGCTCAACTTTAGAAAAGTTATATTCGCTAATTGCTTTTAGGCTATTTTTGTGTGGGTGTGCTATGGCTATTGCTCTTTTGTGTTTTAGGGCAAATTCCACTGCTTCATCTAGCTTTTTGCGAATATCATTTAAATCTTGTGAATTATCTAAAAATACATTTCTGTGGATATAAAATTGATTAAATTCTTTTGCAATTGTAGGTGCTTTTGTGTTAGCGCTAGTCCTTGAATCAACGAAAATCAAATCATATTTTTTCAATGCTTTAAATAAATTTCTCATAGCGTTTTCATCTTCGCTAAATAATGAGCCTGTATGATTGTTTAGATATTTTAGATTTGGAAAAGCGATTTTGATATTTTTAATCCTATTTTCAATCACTTGATAACTATCATTTGGAGTAAGGGTTAGCGGCTCTTCTTTATTAAACTTTAAAGCCCTTAAAGGAAGGTGTATCATAAAAGATTTAAATTCTTTTGAATATTTATTAGTGTCTGGGTGATTGTTTGTGTTAGGAAAAAAGCTCGGAGTGATTTTTTTACCATTTTTAATAATTTTTTTGATTTCTTCGCTTTGTTCTTTTGTCGCAACATCATCAATAATAATTGCTAACTTTGCCTTAATATTAGTAGCACTTGCTAAAGAACCAAAGGCTGAAGTTTCTTTAGTATCAAAACAAGTTACGCTAGTTACCTTACAATTATCATCATTTTTTTCTAAATCCATATTAGCAAATATATCACTAAAATTTTGATTTAAATTCTTTTCTTTATCAATGCTTTTTTCATTTTTATAATTATTTATAGCATTTACTATTGTTTGCGGTTTTGGTTTTTGAATTTCTTTTTGAGTTTTTATCTCTTTAGTTTCGCTAATTTGCTCTTTGCTTTCATATATATTTAAATATACCAAAAGCCCTATGCCAAATAATAATAAAAA
Source organism: Campylobacter sp. RM12654 (assembly GCF_020137585.1). NCBI lineage: Bacteria > Pseudomonadati > Campylobacterota > Epsilonproteobacteria > Campylobacterales > Campylobacteraceae > Campylobacter > Campylobacter sp. RM12654. Next base: position 24,805 of record NZ_JACGAR010000011.1, on the reverse strand, counting down.
TAAAAAAATTATTTTAAGAGTTTTAGCAAAGCTAGAATTAGCTTTGCTTTTTTGCTTTTTTTTAGCCATTAATTTTTGTCTTGTTGAACTAATTTGCTCTTTTCAATCCAAGGCATCATTTTGCGTAATTTAACGCCAGTTTGTTCTAAAAGGCTGTTTTTAGTAATATTGCGTCTTGCATTCATTTTTGGATAATTTGCACGGCTTTCTAAGATGAAATCTTTTGCAAATGTGCCATCTTGAATATCTTTTAATACTTTTTTCATAGCTTTTTTGCTATCTTCGTTTATAACTTTTTCGCCTGTAATATAATCGCCGTATTCAGCCGTATTTGAAATAGAATATCTCATATCAGCAATTCCGCCTTGATACATTAAATCAACGATTAATTTCATTTCGTGTAAGCACTCAAAATATGCCATTTCAGGCTCATATCCAGCTTCTACAAGTGTATTAAATCCTGCTTCAATAAGTGCAGTCAAACCTCCACAAAGCACTGCTTGTTCGCCGAAAAGGTCTGTTTCTGTTTCGTCTTTAAATGTAGTTTCAATTATAGCTGTGCGTCCACCACCAATTGCACTTGCATAGCTTAGTGCTAGAGCTTTTGCATTACCGCTTTCATCTTGAGCAACTGCTATTAAATCAGGAACACCACCACCAATTACAAATTCATTTCTTACCGTATGACCTGGTGCTTTAGGTGCTATCATTATAATATCTACTCCTTTTGGAGCTACAATTTGTCCGTAATGAACATTAAATCCGTGAGCAAATGCTATAGCTTTTCCTTCGCTTAAGTTTGGTTTAATTTCGCTATTAAAAATTTGAGCTTGAAACTCATCAGGAGTTAAAATCATAATAACATCAGCTTTTTTAGTCGCATCAGCTACGCTTAAAACTTCAAAACCTTTAGCACGAGCTTTATTAGCCGAGCTTCCTTCTCTTAGACCAATTATAACTTTTACACCACTATCTCTTAAGTTTTCAGCGTGAGCGTGTCCTTGTGAGCCAAAACCAATAATCGCAACTATTTTGCTTTTAATTAAACCTAAATCGCAATCACGATCATAATAAACATTTACTGCCATATTTTTCCTTTTTCTTTTGATTTAATTAAGCAAATTATAACTATTTTAGTTACAATCTAATAAAAAAATATCAAATTTTATTTACTTAAAAGGTTTATTATGCAAGATTTTATTAGTAAAAGAATAAAAAGCCTACCTCCGCTTAATGAAAGCACTTTAGAAATTCAAAGAATTTGTAATGACGAAAACTCATCTTTAAAAGATTTAGCGAAAATAGTTGAAAAAGACCCAATGCTAACTGCAAATATTTTAAAATCAGCAAATTCGCCTTTATACGGATTTTCAAGAGAAATTAGTAGTGTTGATAGGGCTGTTAATTTGTTTGGAATGACAACTATTAAAGGATTTGCTTTAAATGCAGCTGTTAAAAACTCTTTTAAAATTAATTTAAGTGCTTACAATATGAATGAAGCAATGTTTGCAAAAATCTCAACTATGCAAAATTCATTAGCAATTAATTGGCTTAATAGAAGTGCAGACAATACTAAAAAAGTCGTAATTCCAGCATCGTTTTTGCTAGAAATTGGCAAGATAATTATATCTTCTGAATTAGTTGAAACAAATAAAGCAGAAGAATTTAAAAATGGATTAAGTGATTTAAGAAATATTAAAGAATTAAGTGATTATGAAAAGCAGTTTTTAGGAATGAGTAGCGAAGAAGTAACTTCTATGATATTTGATAAATGGAATCTTGAAGTTGATATGATTGATGCTATTTTTTATAGTGTAAATCCAGAAAACGCAAGTAATGATATAAAAAAGAATGCAATTGCATTAAATATAGTTTCAAATCTTATTAATATTTTTGGATTTTTTAATGAAGAAATGATAGTTCAATGTGTATTAGACGCTAAAAATAATGGCTTATTAGGAGATAAATTAATAGACGCTATTAAAGTAGTAGAACAAGATGCTTGAGTTTTTAGAAAACATTAGGCAAGGTTTTAATAAGCTTAATGCTAATTCAAAACAAAAAGAAATAATTAAAGTCTTATTAACAGAAAAAATAGTAAGCGAATACAATAATAAAATCTATTTTAATAATGGATTTTATTATGGCAAAATGGATATAAATTCTAAAGGCGATGGATTTTTACAAGCGTCGTTTTTAGAGCGAGATTTACTCATAAAATCAAAAGACTTACATTCAGCAAGATACGGCGATATTGTAATTGCAAAAAAGATTAAAAAGCAAAAAGGTCGCCCAAGTGCTGCTGTAATACTTGTTTTAAAAAGAGAAGAAGAATTTTCTTTAGTTATTACTCAAATGCTAAAAAATGTAGTATTTGGAAAATGCTTTAAAACAGGACTTTTAAGACAACTTAGCGTATCTCAAAAATCATTAAAAGCCTTACCTGTTGGCACTATTTTAAAGGTTGATAATGCAAGTTCAAATGTAGTAGAAGTGCTAGGGCATATTAGTGATGAAAAAGTAGATGAAAAAATCTCTATGGCTTTATTTAATAAAACCGAAGAATTTGATAAAGCGTGTTTAGATGAAGCAAATGCTTATAGTGGTAGTGTTGATGCTAGTTTTTATCCTGATAGACTTGATTTAAGGCATTTGCCATTTTGCACGATAGACCCAATTCATGCAAAAGATTTTGATGATGCTATTTATTTTGATGAAAAAAATCAGATTTTATATGTAGCAATTGCTGATGTAAGCGAATATGTAAGGGCTTTTAGTGCTTTAGATAACGAAGCTTTAAAGCGTGGATTTAGTATATATTTTCCACATAAAAGCATTCCTATGTTACCAAGAGTTTTAAGTGAAGGAATTTGTTCTTTAAACCCAAATGAAGACAGGCTTTGCTTTGGTTTTAAAATATATTTTGAAGGTGCAAAAGTAATAAAAGAAGAAATTTATGAAGGCATAATTAATTCAAAAAGAAGATTTAATTACGATGAAGTAGATGAGTATTTAGACAAAAAAACTGATTTAAAAGAATGCAATTATTTATATTCTTTAAATGAGCTTACAAAAAAAATAAGAAATGCTAGATTAAATAAAGGTTTTAATTTTTTAACAGAAGAGCTAAGAATGGAGATTGATAGCGACTGGCAAATTACTAAGACCTATTACGAGCAATCAACAAGGTCTCATCAATTGATTGAGGATTGTATGCTACTTGCTAATAAAGCAGCGGCTAAAATGTGCCCTGATTTAGCTATTTTTAGAAATCATCAAAGCCCAAATTACAATAAAATCGCTGCTATGTATGAAGAATTGCAATTATTAGGACTTGATTTTAGTGGTGGAGAAAATATCTATGAAAATATCAAAAATATTCAGAGCTTAGCAGATGAATTAAATATCCGTGCTGAAGTAGATAAAATCATCATTCGTTCATTTAAAAAAGCTGAATATGGACATGAAAATAAAGGGCATTTTGCATTAGGATTTGAAAGGTATTCGCATTTTACAAGTCCTATTAGAAGATATTCGGATTTGATTTTGCATAGATTATTAAAAGCTCTTATGAAAAATCAAGATAAGCTATTTACATACCTTAGCACGAACCTTGAGAATAAATGTTTTGAAGTTAGTAATCTTGAAAGAGAAGCTGATAAGGTGGCAATGGATTTTTGTGATAGGGTTTATGCAAGATATTTTCATAAAAATATTGGCAAAAGATTTTATGTAAAAATCACTAAAAACGAAGATATTACAATAGGTGTTTTAGATGATGAGTTTAAAGGTGCAAGGATATTTATTGCAAATCCTAATGTAACTTTATTTTCTAGAGTTTTAGTTGAGATTTATGAAGTAGATTTAATAAGCGCTAAGGTTTTTGCTAGGATAGTTAAAGATGTATGAAGCAGAATTTAACAAAATAAAAAACAATCTCCCTAATGCTTTTATGCTTTATGGGGCGTGTAGATTAAGTATATTTATAAACTTAGAAATTATAAAAAGTCTGAAAAAATACGATGAAAGGCTGATTTTAAGAGATAGCGATTATAAATTAAATAAAGCTGTTGATTTTTTAAGTGAGAGTTCGTTATTTGCTAGTTCTAAGCAATTGATTTTGGAATTTGAAAAAGGAATTTCAAGTAAGGATTTAAAAGAAATTCTAAAACATATTAATAGTGAAAATCAATTAATATTAGCTATTTATGATGGAAAAGCTTTAAAAGATTTAGAATTAAGTATTAATAATAATTTTGTTAGATTTTTTGAGAAAAAGACTAGCTTTGAGCAAATTGCTTTATTAAAAGAAATTACTAATTTTTATAAAATAAATGCTAGTGAAGAAGCCTTGCAATATCTTCAAAAAAATTATGAATTTGATATATTTAAAGCAGGTTGTGAGCTTTTAAAATATAAAAATCAAACACTAGATTTAAGCACTATTAAAGAGCATTTAGAAAGCGATAATGCTTTAGGGTTTGATGATTTTTTGAGTAATTTTTTAAAGACAAAAGAGCCAAATGAATATATTTATAAAATATTAGAAAATGAAGATGAAATCGCTTTAATCAATAAACTTTATTCAAGTTTAATAAGACTTTTTACAATAAGTGCAAATCTAAAAACAAATGGTAGAATTGATTATAAAATAGCCTTTGGTTACACTCCACCAAGACAAGTTTGCGTAGAATTAGAAAATCAAGCGAGAAAATTATCTAATTTTTACGAAGAAATTTTTGCAATTTTATTAAACGCTGAATATGAATTAAAACTAAATAACAATAATTCTTCAAAAGAAATAGCATATTCAAATCTTTTAAAAATATATTTTTTAATAAACTCATAAAATATTAAGATTAAACTGCTAAAATCAAGCCTTGCTTTATGCAAAATTCCTTGCTTAGTAAATCTAGGCTTAATATCCAAAAGGAGAATCATGAGACATTATGAGGTTTTATTCATCGCAAAGCCAACGCTAACTGATGAAGAATTAAAAGCAAGAGTTGAGTTTGTTAAAGAAACTCTAGTAAAAAATGGTGCTGAAATTGCAAATACTATTGAAATGGGTACTAGAAAATTAGCTTACCAAATTGATAAATATGAGCGTGGCGTATATTATGTAATATATTTTAAAGCTCCAGGTTCATTAATTAAAGAACTTGAGCGTGTTTTAAAAATCACTGAAGATGTAATTAGATTTTTAATAGTTAAATACGAAAACAGACGCGAAATCGCTGCGTGGGAAATACTTTCTCAAGGCAAAAGATTAGGTAAAAAAGAAAGCAAAAAAGAAACTAAGGCTGAAACTCCAGCAGAATAAAGGATAAGATATGAATAAGGTTATTCTAATAGGTCGTTTGGTAAGAGATGTAGAAATAAAAACTATTAGTACAACAGGTAGTGCGGTAGTAAATAATGCAATGGCTGTTAGTAGATATAGAAGCTCAAACACAGGCGAAAGAATAGAAGAAACTTTATTTATAGATGTAGTGTTTTATGCTAGATTAGCAGAAATTGTAGGGCAATATTTAAGAAAAGGTTCAAAACTAATGGTTGAAGGCTATTTACAACAACAAACTTGGGTAGATACAGCAACCAATCAAAATCGTTCAAAAATTCAACTTGTAGTTGAAAATATGGAAATGTTAGACAACAAACCTGATGAAATGCAAAATAATAATGCTCCTAGAAACAATTATCAAGCAAATAATAACTACAATAGACCTACTCAAAATAATTATCAACAAAATAATTATGCAAGAGAAGAGCAGAATTATCAAAGACAAAATAATTTTGCTGAAGAAAGAAATAATTATAATTATAACTCGGCAGATGATGCAGAGATACCATTTTAAAGGATAAATTATGGCAGAAAAAAGAAAGTATTCAAGAAAATATTGCAAATTTACAGAAGCAAAAGTTGATTTTATTGATTATAAAGATACAGCATTATTAAAACACGCATTATCAGAGCGTTTTAAAATAATGCCAAGAAGATTAACAGGAACAAGCAAAAAACACCAAGAAATGGTTGAGCTAGCTATTAAAAGAGCAAGAGCAGTTGCTTTAATTCCTTATGTATGCGACCGCAAAAACGTAGTTACAAATCCGTTTGAAGGTCTATAATTCTTAGGCTAGATTTTCTAGCCTAATTCTTTTATCATATGCAAAAATCAAAATAAATATAGCCAAAGTAATAAACAACTCACTTAAAGCATTTATCACACCTTTACTGCTTGCAAAATAACTATGTGCAAATTCTATAAAATAATGAAGTATCAAAGGCATTGATAATAAAAATAAATAAATACTTCTAAGCCTTATATAAATTGAAATTATAAGTAAAATCAAAAAAGAAACTAAAATATAAAAAATATCTATGAGCTCATAAAGAAGTAACGAGCAAGTAAGATATAAAATAATGCTAAAAAAATAATATAAATTATCTTTAGCAATTATAAATAATAATATAGATATAAATACAAATGCCATTAAACAAATAAAGAAAAGTTCATTAGATTGACTAATAAAACTTAAGGCACAAAATATGCAAAATACAAATATAAACGCATAAAACAAAGCCTTGAAAAAATCTTCTAATTCACAAGCAAGATTGATTTTATCTTTATCAATTAATAAGCTAAATAAAACCACTATAAAAGATGGGATAAATATCACAAAAGAAATAATCTGAAGTCCTGCAAAAGGAATTAATAAAAATATATCATCATATACTGCTTTTTCATTTATAAATACACGAAACATTTTAGTAATATTATCAGGTTTTATAAGCAAGTATAAAGCAAAAAATAAATAATAATAAATATTTAATTTTTTAGTAGAAAAAGAAAAAGCTATGAAAGATTTTTCATTTGATTTAATCTCACTTATTAGCCAGCTTAAAAATATTTTCATATTTTATTCTTTAATTCCTATTAAAATATCACTCGCTTTTATTAAAACATTTACATTATCACTTATATTTAAATCCATCTTATTTGCACTATCATTGGTTATGCTAGCTGTAATTAAAATTCCATTACAATTAATTTCTATTATGCTATATACCGAACCATTTTTTATACTTACGATTTTGCCATTTAGTTCATTTGCACTACTTAAACGAGTAGCACATTCGTTTTTGCTAACAATTACAGAATTTGCTTTAAATACTGCTATAGCATTATCATTTATTTTTAGATTTAAATCATCTACACTTTCTGTAGTTATTAAAGATTTGATTGTTTTATTGTTTTCTAATTTTGCAGTAACTAATGAAATAATAGGCGAACTTTCAACTTTAGTTATTTGTATTTTTAATATATTTCTTGCACTTAACATAATCTTCCTTTAAATTCATAAATTTCATCTAATAATAAAATAAAACCTATATTAAAAATTAAATGTATAATAGTTAAAAATCATAAAAAGGATATGAATGGGACTAAAAAGTGATGCTTGGATAAAAGAAATGGCATTAAAACACGAAATGATAACTCCATTTTGTGAAGAGAATGTAGGTAAAAATGTGGTTAGCTATGGACTTTCTAGTTATGGGTATGATATTCGTGTTGGGCGTGAGTTTAAAATATTTACAAATGTAAATAGCACTATGATTGACCCTAAGGATTTTAATGATAAAAATGTAGTTGATTTCGTAGGTGATGAGTGTATTGTTCCTGCGAATTCATTTGCACTTGCAAGAACGGTTGAATATTTTAAAATGCCAAGAGATGTATTAGCAATTTGTCTTGGTAAAAGCACATATGCAAGATGTGGAATTATTGTAAATGTCACACCTTTTGAGCCTGGATTTTGCGGTCATATTACAATAGAAATTAGCAACACCACTCCACTACCTGCAAAAATATATGCAAATGAAGGTATAGCTCAAGTGTTATTTTTACAAGGTGATGAGCCTTGCATTACTTCTTATGCTGATAAAAAAGGTAAATATCAAAATCAAACAGGCATAACTCTTCCAAAAGTTTTAAAGTAATTTATCTTCAAGAATTTGAAAGTGATTTTTCAAATTCTTAAGTTTTATTATTATTCCAAATAATATTTGCATTCTAAAATTATTCTTAGCAAGCACCTTAATCTAAGGCAAATTAAATATTCAATAAAATATTTTATGAATAAAAATTATTTACTATTTAGTGCAATAATTTTATAATTTTTAACAAGTTTTAAAAATTAATTTTATTTTAAGGAGATTTATGAAAAAGATTTTTTTAAGCTGTGCTTTAGCGGCTTCAGTATTTGCTGCAGAGCAATTTAGCGGTAAAATTATTAATCTTTACACTTCAGTAGATGCGAAAAAAGCAGAAGGAAAACTACTTCCAACTAATGCTTTTGAGATAGTAAAAGACGGCGATTTAGCTGAACTTAAAATTAAAGGATATTACAATCCTAATCAAGGTAATATTTTATATTTTAATGACAAAAATAGAATTTTAGTAGCAGCATTTGGTAAAAATGCTAAAGTAGATTTTAAAGTTGAAAAAGAATTAAAAAATGGTTTTAAATTAGCTAGTATTAAAGTATTTGCTAAAAAAGATGAGCTAGTGGATTTAGAAAAATCAGCAAAACCACTTTTTGAAAAAGGTAAAGCTATGTTTGAAGAAAATTGTGGCATTTGTCATCCACTTCATACTGTTAGTGAATTTAATGCAAATCAATGGCCAGCTACATTTAAGGCAATGGAAACAAGAACAGGAATTGATAAAGCTGATAGACAATTAGTGGTGCAATATCTACAAAAACACGCAAAAGATATGAAATAAAGGAGACATTATGCTAAATAGAAGAAGTTTTTTAAAAGGTTCAGCTGCAGTTGGTGCTATGAGTTTTGCACCTATAAATGTATTAGGAGCTGAAAGTAAAGCAGTTGCTAGTGGTTTAGTAAAAAATGGCGAAGTTGTAACGGGTGCACATTGGGGTATTTTAAAACTTACTATAAAAGATGGTAAGGTAGTAAAAAGTGAGCCATTTGATGCAAATCAAACTAAGAATTTAAAAAATGATTTACAGCACTACACACCTGATTTAGTATATGCTAATCGTGTTAAATATCCTTATGTTAGAAAAAGTTTCTTAGAAAATCCACTAGATAATAAACCTGAACTTCGTGGTAAAGATGAGTGGGTTAGGGTAAGCTGGGATAAAGCTTTAAAATTAGTTGCAGAAAGTTTAAAAAGAACTTATGATGAAAAAGGAGCTAATGGGATTTTTGCAGGTAGCTATGGCTGGAAATCAAGCGGAAATGTGCATAATTCAAGAATATTACTTCATAGATTTATGAACTTAACGGGCGGATTTGTAGGCTCATTAGGAGATTATTCTACTGGTGCATCACAGGTTATTATGCCTCATGTTGTTGGTTCTATTGAAGTTTATGAGCAACAAACTAACTTGGATTTAGTATTAGAAAATACAAAAGTCATAGTTATTTGGGGTGCAAATCCTATTGATACTTTAAAAATTGCTTGGACTGTAACTGATGGCGAAGGTCGTGCATATATGGAAAAAATTAAAGAAAGCAAAATAAAAGTAATTTGCATAGACCCAAGAGCTAGTTCAACTGTTAAATTCTTTGAAGGTAAAGGCGAGTGGTTAGCTCCACGCCCAAATACTGATGTGGCAATGATGATGGGTATGGCTACATATTTAATTGATAATAAGCTTTATGATGCTGAATTTATGGAGAATTACACAATAGGATTTGATAAATTTAGTGATTATTTAATGGGTAAAACTGATGGCGTTAAAAAAGATAGCAAATGGGCTGAAAATATTTGCGGAATTAAAGCAAGTGTAATTGAGAATTTAGCTAAGGAATTAAGAGAAAATCTAAGTTTAGTAATGAGTGGTTGGGGTATGCAAAGAGCTCATCACGGAGAGCAACCTCATTGGATGCTTGTAACTTTATGTGCAATGCTAGGTCATATTGGTAAAGATGGTGGCGGATTTGGTTTAAGCTATCATTATTCAAATGGTGGTGTTGCTACAACTAATGCTCCAATAGTAGGCGGAATTAACGCTAGTATGAATGGTCTTTGGGATAAAGGCGTGTTTAAAGGCGTTAAACAAGGAACATTTGATAAAAATGGTAAATTTATACCTGGAAATAGTGGTGCAGGCGAAAATCTACCTGAGTGGTTATCAAAGACAAGTGATAATGAAATTCCTGTAGCAAGAATTGCTGATATGCTATTAAACCCAGGTAAAACAATAGACCACAATGGCAAAAAAATTACTTATAGTGATATAGATTTTGTTTATTGGGTAGGTGGTAACCCATTCGTTCATCATCAAGATTTAAAAACTCTAAAAAAAGCTTGGCAAAAGCTAAAAACCGTTGTAGTAAATGAGATTTACTGGACTCCAACTGCTAGAATGGCTGATATATTATTACCTACAACTAGCCAATATGAAAGAAATGATATTTCTATGAGTGGGGATTATTCTAATATGCATATAGTTCCTATGAAAGCTGCTGTTATGCCAGTTGAAGAGAGTAAAGATGATATGCAAATCTTTGTTGAACTTGCTAAAGTTTATGGAACTCTTTGTGCGATTAGCAAGGGTGCAAGTGAAAAAGATGCAGCAATGTTAGCTACAAAATTAGTAAATGCTTATACAGAAAATCAAACTCCAGAGCAAATGATAGAAAAATACTATAACGCTGCTAAGAAAAGCACAAGCGTAGAAATGCCTGAATTTAAAGAGTTTTGGGAAAACAATAAAGCATTGAAATTTGAAGCTTCTCAAGATGCTTATGAGTTCGTTAGATTTAAAGACTTTGTAGAAGACCCTATCTTAAATCCATTAGGAACTCCGAGTGGTTTAATTGAGATTTATAGTGAAACTATTGAAAAAATGAACTATAAAGATTGTAAAGCTCATCCTATGTGGTTTGAACCAATTGAATGGCTTGGTATGAAAGAAAAGAGCGCAGAATTTCATATGATTAGCCCGCATCCAACGAGCCGCTTACATTCACAACTATGCCACACAAGTTTAAGAGAAACTTATGCTGTAAATGGACACGAGCCTATTTTAATCAATAGCGAAGATGCTAAGGCTAAAGGTATTAAAAATGGAGATTTAGTTGAGGTTTTCAATGCTCGTGGTAAAGTGATTGCAGGAGCAGTTGTAAGCAATGATGTATTAAAAGGCGTAGTAGTGTTACAAGAAGGTGGCTGGTATGACCCTGATGATAATAATGATTGCAAATACGGATGTGCGAATGTGCTAACAATAGATATTCCAACAAGCGAACTTGCAAACGGAAATATCTCTCATACAGCTTTAGTAAATATCAAAAAATTTGAAGGCGAAAAACCTGAAATCGTAGTATTCACTGAACCTGTAAAAGCATAATATTAGGGGCATTTGCCCCTAGAATTTAATTTTAATTATTCATTATTTTTTCAAAATCAAAAAACCATTCTAATTCTTCAATATCATTAAATTTATCGGATAAATTTGATAATTTAACTATTTTAAAACCACATTTATTAACATAAAAATGGATATTTCTTATTTCAAAATAAGGTGTGGTTGTAGTCCAAACTTTAGTTTTAGGAAAAGTTTTTTCCACCATTTGCCAAGTTTTAAAACCTATGAAATTCTTCAAGTATATAAAACAAATAAAGATTATTATGTTGGGTATTTTTATCTATTAAAAGGCATACTCCACCTATTTTTACACCATTGTCATATACATAAAAATTTTTAGCATTTTTATTCTCTAAAGATTTGAAAATCTCATCGATGGTGATTACATTTTCATCAGTTTTATCTCTAAGACTTATTTGAAAAGTATTTTGCATATCTTTTGCGAAATTAAAAAACTCATCACTAGAAATTTCTATTAATTTCATAATCTTCCCTTGATTTAGATTGAAATTATTTAATTAGCTTGTTGAAAAGTTTTTATAGTGATTAACCACTTGGTATGTAATTGTTATCTTGATGGCTATATTTAAGCTAACAATCAAAGAGTAAAAAATTCACTCAAGATTTGTCATTCTTTTTAGTGGTTTTGCTAAGCAAGTGGGTTGATTAGCATTTTTTTATAAAGAAGTCTGTGCGATAAATATGAGATAAATTTTTTATATTACTACGTTTTAAATTCCTTAAAATTAATAATTACAAATTTAAATTTGAATATTAAAAACTCATAGTATTTAATGAATTTATGAAAGCATAGTTAAGGGGATTTTCCCCTTTTTAATAATTATTTAATTTAACACAACCCTCTTTTGAGCCGAATGAACACGCAAGATTATATAGTTGTTTTATTTTATCTAAGTTTTCTTTAGAATTTGAATTTTTAGCTAATTCATCAGCGACTTTAATACAAGAATTTGCATCTTTATCTTTTATACAATTTTGTTTGATTGCTTATTAAATCAGGGTTTGACAAAAGCTCCATAGGGTTTAAATTACTTAATTTAAAATCATTACAAGCACTAAAAACTAATGCAACTAAAATAGCAAGGGTTTTTTCATTATATCTACTTATTTGTAATTAGATAATAATTATACCCCCCCCCTTTTTTTTTAAGTTAATGTATGATAAATATTTTTAGAAAACTGATTTATTAAAAAATACAAATTCTATTATCGTTTTTCTTTACAACTCTAGCAAAGGCGTAGGCGTTTATGTTTGCATTTTGTAAAATATCTAAAGCTTTTTGAGTATCTTTTTCGCTAATGCTAAGGATTAATCCACCACTTGTTTCTGGAGAATATAAAAGTAAATCATCTTCAATAAATGATTTTACAAGTCCTTTTAAACTATTTTTGTTTGTATAACTAGCTGCTCCAAAAAGCCCTAAATTAGCGTAATTTAAAGTGTTTTTATAATACTTTATCGCATCAGAATTGATTTCAATTGATATTTTATCATTTAGCATTTCGCTCAAATGCCCAATAAGTCCAAAGCCTGTAATATCAGTGCAAGCATTGATTTTTATGCCATTTAAAAGTTCTAAAGCTTTATTATTTAGGCTTTTCATACCATTTATACATTCGCTAAAATCATCGTTTAAATTAGCTTTAATAGCCATAGCGTTAAGACTTGTTCCTAGTGGTTTTGTAGCTATTAAAACATCATTTTCTAAGGACTTATTATTGCTTAAAAAACTATCTTTTTTAACATAACCAGTAACGCTAAGCCCTAAAAATACTTCACTAGAATTTAAAGTATGCCCACCAGCACAAAATCCACCCGCTAAATTAATAGTATCATTAAGCCCTGCTATCATTTGTTTTAAAATATCTTGAGATAAGCATTCGCTAAATGCAACTATATTCATAGCACTCATAACTTTTGCGCCCATTGCAAAAATATCGCTTAATGAATTAGCCGCAGCAATTACAGCGTAATCATAAGCATCATTTACGATTGGGGTAATAAAATCAAGTGTTTGAACTAAGGCAAAATCTTCTAAATTAGTAGAAATTACCTTAGGATAATCAATAACACAAGCATCTTCATTACTAGTAGTTGAGCTTAATACAAATTCGCTAGGTTTAATATTAGCTAAAGCATTGTGTAAGTCAGCCTGACTTAGCTTAGCTCCTCAACCTGCGTGCTTGCTAAATTGAGTAAGTTTCATAGATTTACCATTTTTGTTTCAAATAAAGTATCTATTATCTCAACTGCGTTTGAACTTCTACCAATTTTTGGACTAACTTGAAAATAATTTAAGCAATTCGCACAACATAAAATATCAACTCCATCATCACTTAAAGCTTTTAAAGCATTAAATGCTGGATGAGTATCATCACAAGCTATAAAAACTGCTTCGTTTATTAATACAACTTTTTGAATTTTTCTTTCTTTTACGGCAGTTAAAAATCCAATTAAAAGCATTGCTCCTAATTCGCCTTCGCCAACTTTTAAAGATTTTAAGAATATTCCTTCTTGTTGTTTTGTTTCATCTTTTGAGCTTTTTATTTCGCTTTTTCTTAATTTAAAGCAAAATCCATTAAGCTCAAATTCTTGATTTAAATTCTTAAGCAATCTTTGGATATTTTCTTTTGCTGCTTCGTTATCAACTATTATTTCTAACTCATCATTAATTGCTAAATTAATTAATGTTTTTTTTGTTTCAATTACAGGTATCGGACAAGCCTTGCCGCTAAAATCTAGTTTCATTATTCTTCCTTTTTAAATAGTTCGTTAAATCTTTTTTCTAAAAATTCTTCTAATTCTTTTTCTAATAATTCATAATTTTTCATAAATTCTAAAGCCTTAGGGCTAAGAATAGTTCCGCTATCTTTACTAGCTCCTTTTTTGCTAATAAATATATCTCCACCTAAAAATTTTTCTGTGCTAGTTTTCTTAGTCCAAGCCTTTTTATAACTCATATGAAGTTGTTTTGAGCTCTCATTAATTGAGCCAAATTTTTCTATGGCTTTTAATATCTCATAATTACCTTTTCCAAAAATTTCGCCGTCTTCTTCTAACCAGAATTTGATTTTAGGTGTTTTATTTTTCATAGCTATAACTCGGTGTTATTTTTCCATTTTTTGTAAGTTCTTTATACCAATAAGAATGCAAAATATATACTTCTTCTTCTTCTTTATATCCTGTTATCATTGCGTGAATTGAGCCTTTGATAGCAAATACAGCCATATATAAATGCACGAAAAACATAGCAGCACAAACAATGCCTAAGATATTATGAACTATTGCACTAAGTCTTAAAATATTAATATGACTAATTCCTAACATATTTTGTAAAAATTCGCTTTGAAAATCTAAAAAGAACATAAACGCACCAGTAATTATCATAATAGCTCCACCAAAAACGGCTATGTAATACCACATTTTTTGACCGAAATTATATTTTCCCGCCGGAACAGGTCTTTTAACCTTGCTTAAATATCCACCTACTATCATAAGCCATTTTATATCATAACTAGCAGGTAACATTCTTTTAATCCAACAAAAAAACATAGGAATAATTGAGATAAAAAATAAAATAGTAGCAACTCCGTGAAGATTTTTGCAAAGTCTAACAAATACTCCACCACCAAAATAATGACCATTCATAATAATTAAGCCTGTTGGAATTAATATAATCCAAGCAAGTGCAGCAATGAAATGAAAACCACGCTCAAATAATGAAAAGGCATATATTTTTTTGCCTTCGTGACTAAATGTTTTAGGTCCTATTACCATATAATGTAATGAAAACGCACAAAGCACTGCAATTAAGACAATTAAAGCAAGTGAAGCAATATAACTTGATGCTAATATTGTCCAAATTTCTCCTAATTCATAGCTAGTAATATTAGTAACTCTTCCTGTAGTTGTTAAATCACTAGCATTTAAACAGGTAAATAAAAATGCTAATACAAAAAACTTTTTCATAATATCTTCCTAAAATGATTTTATTCTTTAATTTATATCAAAATATTTTTAATTTCTCCTTGAATAGTCATTAAAATTAAATTCTTTTTGACTTTTAATGCTACCATCTTCACCAACATAAATTAAACTTGGTAATTTTACTCCGTTAAAAGTTGTATTTTTTACTATTGTGTAATGTATTTGGTCGCAAAATATTATCTTATCTCCTATATTTAGTTCTTGATTAAACTCATATTCTCCCATAATATCTCCTGCAAGGCAAGAATTACCTGTTAAAAGATAGCTATTTTTAGTGCTTTGTGTTTTTGCTAATTCATCACGACTTGCTAGGATTTTTGCATTTTTTACTTCGCTAGTGTAAGGCATAATGATAGTATCAGGCATATGAGCTTCAGCACAAATATCTAAAATTGCTATTTTTTTCTCATTTTCAACAATATCTAAAACACTAGCTATTAAATCCCCCGTTTGCCAACCAATAGCTTCTCCTGGTTCAAGGTATATTTCAAGATTATATTTTGATTTAATAGCTTTTAAGAATTGAATTAATTCTTCTACTTTATAGCCTTTTTTTGTGATATGATGACCGCCACCAAAATTAATCCATTTTAATGGGTGTTTTGTTAGATATGGTTTTAAGAAATTATCTTCAAATACTTTAAAGACTTTTTCTAAACTCTCAAAACTCTCTTCGCATAAAGCGTGAAAATGTAGCCCATCAACTATTATTTCGCTATCTAATAAATCCTTTGCTTTAATGCCAAGCCTTGAGAATTTGCCGCAAGGATTATAAATTTCTTTTGGAGCTACTGAAAACTCTAAATTACAGCGAATTCCTAAAGATTGATTTTTATAATTTTTATGATTTATAACTTTTTTATATTCATTCAATGAATTAATCACTATATGATGACTAAGATTTAATATTTCTTCTAAATCATCATTACTAAATGCTGGTGCGTAAGTGTGGATTTCTTTATCTACAAATTCTTTAGCAAATTTTGCTTCCCATAATCCACTGCAAGTGCAACCTTTTAAGTAATTTTTAATTAAAGGCATAGCAGCACTAAATGCAAATCCTTTTAAAGCTAATAAGACTTTAACTCCACTTTCTTCTTGAATTTTTTTAAAGATTTCAAGGTTATTTTTTAGTTTGCTTTCGTAGCAAATGTAAGCTGGTGTTTTAATATTATTTTCAATATATTTCATTACAATTTCCTTTCGGTATTAATAATTTTGCTATAATATCATATTAAATTTATCATATATTAGGTATTTTATGAAAGAAAGAAAGTCAATTTTAGAAGAATCAATAAAGAGTTTAACTCTTTATTCAATAATATTTTTTGCGTTAATTTTTAGCGTTGGAATATTTGTTATTAAATCAAGTTATACGGAAGAAGTAAATAGCCTAGAACAAGAATATAACGAACAAATCAATTTATCATCAAATAAATATATCAAAGAAGAACTTAAAAATATTAAAAAATATTTAGATGCAGAATTTTCATATTTAGACGATAGTGCCAAAGAATTTGTAGATAGTGCTTACAATTTCGCATTAAATTATTTAAACACTCACGAAGATAAACAAAAAGCTTTAGAATTTTTAAAAGCAAATATGGGTTATCCTATTGATATTGACGTTTTTGATGGAATTGACCCGACTTATTATTACTACGCTAGGTATGTGGAATTAGATAATAAAAAAATATTAAGAGTTACTTTAAATCCTAAAAAATATGAAGAAACTCAAAGGGTAGTAGCATTAAATAATATTAAAAATCTTCACAATGCTCAACTTTCTTATTTTAATGCAAAAAGATTAGATGATAATTTTAATTTTTTAGGTAATGAAAGATGGTATTGTGTATATGAAAATGAAGCTTACACTTGCTATGATAAAAATTGGTGGTTGGCTTTAGAATTTACCGTTAAAAGCGATGTATTAAAAGAAGCTTTAGAAGAAGTAAAAAGTAAAAGATTTGAATCGGCATTAATACAAGGCGCGTTTTTAGGTTGCTCTATATTAATTGGATTTTTAGGCATTTTGGTATATATAATAAGAAAGAAGAAAGAAGTAAGAGCGCAAATAGAATTAGCTACTAAGCATTTTGATGTAGCATTAAATAAACATATATCTAATTTTAATAAGAATAAACAATTAAATAGTGATTTTGCATTTAAGGAATTTAGAACTTTAAGTTATGCTTTACTTAGATTTATAAGACAAATTCAAGCCAAAGACGGGAATATCAAAAAACAAGCGTATATTGATAATATTACCGGTCTTATGAATATGATAAGTGTTACTGAAAGCCTTGATAATTATGTAAAAAAAGATAATAAGGTATTATTATTTTTATTTTTTAACATAGATAATTTCAGAATTTATAACTCAATGTATGGAAGAAGTTTTGGTGATGAAGTTTTAAAAATCGTAGCTTATAGACTTTATACAACCTTAAAAGGTATGGCAACAGGCGATAATGAACATTTTGAGAGCTTAGACTTTATAAAATATGATAAATATAAATTTATACAAAATAAAACTACTTTTGAATGCCTTGCTAGGGTTAGTGCTGATGAGTTTTTATTAGTAATTGAAGTAGATAAAAATGAAGATTATTTTACATTAGCTAAAAAATATCATCAAAAACTAACCGCAAGAAGCATTAAAATTAATTCAAATGATGATTTAATAGAATATGAGCCATTTAAAATTAATGCTAGAGTTGGATTTAGTATATATCCAAAAGATAGCAAGAATTTACACGAATGTATAGGAAATGCTGATTTAGCAATAGAAAATGATAAAGCTAGTGGAGATAATTGGATATTTGGTTATACGGCAGAAATTGGCAAACAAAATGAAGCTAATTTAAAGCTACAACAAGATATAAGAAATGGTATTGTAAATAAAGAATTCTTATTATATTATCAGCCAAAAGTAGATGTAAAATCTGGCAAAATTATAGGAGCAGAAGCTCTTGTTAGATGGCAAAAAGGAGATAAATTAATATTTCCAGACCAATTTATAGGAATTTGCGAAAGAAGTAATTTAATTATTACTTTAGGTAATGAAATTATTAAAATGGCTTGTGAAGCTCAAAGAAGATGGTTAGAAAAAGGTCTTGAATTAAAACTTAGTATAAATCTAAGCACCAAGCAGCTTTTAAGCGAAGGAATAGTTCATACAATAGAAAAAAACATTCAAGGCATACCGCCAAGATTAATTGAATTTGAAATCACAGAAAGCTTTTCAATAGAAAATGCAACAAGTAAGGCTATTATTGATAAAATCAAAAAACTTAATGTAGGTTTATCAATGGACGATTTTGGTAAAGGATATAGTTCTTTATCTTATTTAAATGACCAAGATTTAGATTTTGATGTTGTTAAGATTGATAAGTGCTTTATACAAAATATAGATACTAATGAAAAAAATAGAAGATTGGTTGAGTTTATTGTAAATGTTATTAAATCTTTAAATAAACGCTCTGTAGCTGAAGGTGTAGAAAATATTGAGATTTTAAATTTCTTAAAACACTTAGGTTGCGATGAGTATCAAGGGTATTATTTTAGCAGACCTGTTCCTGAAAATATTTTATTAGAAAAGGTATATGAAAATGGTAAAGATTAATTTTTTAGGACCTATTAATAAAAATTCTATTGAATTAAATGTAAAAAATGTTCGTGAATTAAAAAATGAGTTATTGAAAATTGAAGATTTAAAAGAATGGTTAGAGATTAGTGCTATTGCTATAAATGATAATTTCATAGATAGTTTAGATATTGCATTAAAAGATAACGATGTAGTAAGCATACTACCTCCTGTTTGTGGTGGTTGAGCGTGAAAGAATTTCAAATATTTAATAATGCTCTTGATGAAAAAGCTTTATATAGTGAATTTTGTGGAATTTGCAAAGAGTTAAATTATGGAGCATTTTTAAGTTTTAGCGGGATAATTAGAGCAGAAGGCAATATTAGCGGTCTTAGTTTTGATATATATGAGCCAATTTTAAAAAAATGGTTTGATGATTGGTGTGAAAAAACTAGGAATTTAAATATTAGATTATTTTTTGCACATGCAAAAGGAGATGTATTAGTAGGTGAATGCTCTTATTTTGCAGGGATTGCAAGCTCACATAGAAAAAACGGCTTAGATATATTTGCTAAGTTTATTGAAGATTTTAAACAAAATGCACCTATTTGGAAATACGATTTAATTAATAATCAAAGAATTTATGCAAAGGATAGAAGCTTTAAGTTGCCTAACGCAGGTCTTTTAAGCAGCAAGGAAGATTAAGTAATGAATAAAAAAGCATTAGTAATAGAAATTATTATTGTATGTATTGTGGTACTTGCGTTACTTATTTTACTAGGTCTTAAGGTATATAATTCAAAAAATGAAGCAGAAATGTCAAAATCAATCAGAAACTTAGCTACATTGATTAATGATGTAGATACATATTATTCTAATAATGAAAATTTTATAGATATTCCATTGATGACTAAAGTAGGGCTTGATAAGGATATGTGGTTTTTTGTTAAATCTGAAAAATGCTTACACTTTAGCACTTTTAGAGATTTTTTGATAGTTAAAAAAACTGAAAAACCAGGGGAATTATGTTCTACATTATTAAGTTATGATTCTGTGAAATCGCTATTAATAGGCAAAGACACTCCGGGCGATGAAGCTGTAAGTGTTAATATAAGCAATTCTAATACTATATTTATTAGAATGGGTATTAAATACGATAATTCTATATTATAAAACTATTTTATAACCTGTTGAAGTAATATTTTTTATAATATTTACACCCAATTTATCTCTAAAACGCTTTATAAATGTTCTTACAGAACCATCTTTTACATCGCTTTTGCCCCAGCAAATCTCTTTTATTTCATCAAGACTTACAACTTTTCCTATAGGCTCACTAAGGGCTTTTAATAAAGTTAATTCTTTTTTTGTAAGTTCAACTTCAAATTCTAATGTTTTAAAAGTTGATTTCATATAATCAATCGTATAATCACCTATTTTAGTAACTTTACTCATATTTGAAACCAGGCTTTTTACACTTGCGATTAATTCTTCTGGAATTACAGGTTTGATTAAATACTTATTCACATTAACATCAATAGCTTTTAGTAATTTTTCTTTATCACTATGAGCTGAAATTACTATAATAGGCGTATTTGGGCTTAGGTCTTTAATGCTTTTTGCAAGGCTTAAACCATCTTTTAGCGGCATTAAAACATCACAAATTACAATATCAGGACGAAGTTTTTTAAATTTATTTAATCCACTTAAGCCATCTTGAGCGTAATGCACTTCATAAAACAAAGGTGCTAAAATATCTCCCATTAGATGAGCTATATTTTTCTCATCTTCAACAATTAATAAACTTAACATTCTTCTCCTTTAAAAATAAGTTCAAAATATGCACAATTGCCCTTGTTAAAACATCTTATATCTGCATTTATTTTATTTAAAATTTGCTTACAAATGTAAAGCCCAAGTCCTACGCCTTGTTTTTTATGTTTAGTTGTAAAATATGGGTCAAATATATGCTCTATTATGTTAGAAGGAATTGCCCCTGCATTATCGCTAATTTGCAAAATCAAATTCTTTTTTTCTTTAAATACTTTAAAATGTAGTATTTTATCATCTAGTTCTTGTTCTAAAAAAGCATCTTTAGCATTGTTTATAATATTTACAAGAACTTGCACTAATTCATTAAAATTACATAACAAACAGCATTTTTTAGCACGAATATCAAATGTAGTTTTTATATTATTTTTTTTCAATGCTTGATAGCTTATGTATAAACTATGCTTAATTACTTTAATTAAATTATGCTTTTCTAAAGGCGTATTAGGATTAATAAAATCTCTAAAATCATTAATAGTTTGGCTCATATTTTGGATTAATTTTTGACATAATTTATAATGTTTATCTTTTTTTTCGTTATGTAATAAATAAATAGCTAAAGATAATTCATTTAAAGGTTGTCTCCATTGATGAGCTATATTTTCTAACATTTGTCCTAAGATAACTTGGCGATTTTGTTGAAATATTATTTTTTGTTGAGCATTATTGATTGCTATTGCGTCTTCTATTTTCTTTTCTAAATTCTCATTGAGTATTTTTAAAGAATTTGTCTTTTGAGCTACGACTTGTTCTAAATTCTCATTTAATTGCATTAGCTTTTGTTTAGTTGCAACAAGCTCTTCATTTAAGGTAAAAAGTTTAGTAACATCGTGTCTAATAGCTATAAATTCAAATATTGTTCCATCTTCATCAAAAATTGGAATTATCGTTGTTTGTGCGTAGAAAAAATCCCCATTTTTCTTTTTATTCTTAACCACTCCTTTATGAACACGCCCAGCTAAAATAGTGTCCCATAATTTTTTAAAAGCACTCTTAGGCGTATCAGGGTGGCGGATAATATTGTGATTTTGTCCTAGTAGTTCATCTTCGCTAAAGCCACAAAGATTGCAAAATTCTTCATTTACAAAGGTAATAATCCCATTTATATCTGTTTTTGAAACTATATTTGTGTTTTCAATCGCATTTTTATATTCATTTAATCTATACATTTTTACCTACTTAATTTAAGTGCTAAAAAGCACAAATAAAATCCATAAACAATAATTAAAGCAAAAAATAAATATTGAATATTTTTAATTTTTCTAATTTTATTTATAAATATGGAGCCTAAAAGCATAGCAGGAAGAGTGCTAAGCCCAAAAATTAACATATTAAGCCAAGCTTCATTAACGCTTTTTGCAATCATTGATTTTGCTACGAAAAAATATACTAAACCACAAGGAAAAAATCCATTTAAAAAGCCAAATATAAAGCCTTTATATTTTGAAGTTTTTTTATTGTTTAAAAATACCATTATTTTTTTATATATGAATTGATTTTCTATAAAAGCTAGTAGTTGTCCTTTAACAATCAAAGCAAATCCTAAAACAACGCAAAAAGCACCTAAGATAAAATATAAAAATACTTGTAAGTTTAAAGAATTTAAAAAATAACCTAAAAAATAAGCTATAAGACCTATTAAAATATAAGCACAAATTCTACTAAAATGATATATAAAAATATCAAAAAAATTACTCTTTTTGTGGTTGAATAAAAGAATTATCCCACCACACATAAAAAAACAATGAGTAAGACTAAGACCTAGTCCTAGCACAAAAGTGCTAAGAAGATTGTTTATAACATCTTCCTTTTTTTAAGCTCTTCTTCATAAAGCTTTTCGTAAATTAAATCGTATTCTTCGCTACCAGGAACGATTTTTCTTTTGTAATTATTAATTTTATCAAATACTAGGTCTTCAATATCTTCATAAGTTTTTAAGTATTCAATCATACTTGAATAAATCACATTTTTTACTCTATTTTCTGATACATTAAAATTGATTAAATCTTCATCAACCAAAGCGTCCAAAATAGCGTGAGATAAGGCATTATATCTATCTTCATAATTCATTTGGATTTTATATTCATCTGCTAGTTTTTTCTTAAGTAACCAAAACATATTTTTTCTATCAACTTGCATTAAATCCATTTGGCTTTCTTGCTCTGCTAAAATCTCATTTACCTTTTCATCAAGTGATTTTTCTTTTAATACTAAGGCTGTAATAATTTTTGAAACTACTTCTTTAACTGGCTCTAAACCATTTACTAATTTTACAAATTTTGAGTTTAATAAATCTATTGAAATTTTATTTGAAACATAAGGAATATGTGGTTGTCTAATACGCATTTTTAATCCTTTTTTATTTTTCTTCATTATAAAATATATTAGTAAAAATGAATATAACAATAATAATTAATTTTTAACTTTTGATAATTTTTAAAATGCCTTAATATTAAGCTTTTTAAGAGTTTTGAAGCATTGATTTGAATTCGGAAATTCCGAATTCAAATTCTTTTAATCGCCTATATAAATTTGTCTTGGGCGAACTATTTTTAACGGGCTTTCTTTTTGCTCAATTAGTTGTGAAATCCAGCCAGGAATTCTACCTACTACGAATAATACCGCAAACATTTCATTTGGAATTCCTAGAGCTTTTAAGATTAAGCCGCTATGAAAATCAACATTCGGATATAATCCACGGCTTACAAAATACTCATCATTTAATGCGATTTCTTCAATTCTAGTTGCAACTTTTACAAAGTTTGCATCAATTCCAATTTCACTAATTAATTGGTCTCTTAGTTTTTTAAGAACTTTTGCTCTAGGGTCAAAGTTTTTATAAACTCTATGTCCAAAGCCCATTAGTCTAAATGGATCATTCTTATCTTTTGCTCTTTTAATAAACTCATCAACTCTATCAGGTGTGCCAATTGTCTCAAGCATTCTAATCACACCTTCATTAGCACCCCCGTGTGCATGCCCCCACAATGCACCAATTGCTGAACTAATACAGCTATATGGGTGAGCGTGAGTGCTACCGACTGAACGCACTACACTTGTGCTTGCATTTTGTTCGTGATCAGCATGAAGCATTAAAACCGTATCTAGTGCTTTTACCTCAATAGGTCTTAGATTTACATGCTCGTATGGATAGGTTCTTAGCATATATAAAAAGTTTTCGGTAAATCCACGATCAAGATTAGGATATGCCATAGGAAAGCCATTTTTATAGCGATACGCACTAGCGGCTATTGTTGGTATTTTTGCTACGATTCTGGCTGCCATTTCCATATAATCTTCGTGCTTATCCATATTTAAATGGTCAGGATAAAATGTTGAAAGTGCTGCAACTGCTGCTTGCATAACTGCCATAGGATGAGCATTGTCAGGGAAAGCGTCAAATAATTTATGCATACCTTCGTGAATAAAGCTTCTTTTTTTAAGCTCGTATCTAAACGCTTCTAATCTTTCAGGACTTGGTAATTCTTTATGTAATAATAAATGCACTACATCTAAAAAAGTTTTATTTTCTGCTAGCCATTCAATAGAATAACCACGATGCCTTAATTCTCCTGCTTCTCCATCTATATAAGTAATACTTGATTTACAAGTTGCAGTACTAGTTAATCCTTCATCATAAGAAAATGCACCTGTTTTTGAATATAAAGACGAAAAATCAATTGATTTTGCACCTCTAGTTCCACTTAATACATCAAATTCAAATTCTTTACCATCGTAAATTAATTTTGCTTTTTCCATTTTTAACTCCTTTTTTAATAGTTATGTATATTTTAAAAGGAATTTGTGAAATATTGTAAAAAACTTACTTAGATTTTTGCTTATGTGTTTCAATAAGTAACGAAATTTTAGGAATAGCCCACATAAATATGACAGCTTCAATTAAAGATGATAAAACCAAAGCTAAATAAAAAGAATTATCAATTAAGTTTAATTTCATTCCTAAAGTTGCAATT
>NZ_JACGAR010000010.1:0-67789 GCF_020137585.1 Campylobacter sp. RM12654 | reverse complement strand
GTCCTTGTGTGATTTTTGATAAAGGTTTTAAATAAAAATTAATAATTAAACTTAAAAATCCTATTACTATTATTAAAAATATTAAAAAGCTTATTAAAGTAGCATTTCTAGCATCATTTACACTATTATTTATTACATCTTCTAAAATAATGGTGCAAATACTAAATCCACTTATATCATTAATAATACAATAAGCTAAGTAATTTTTATTATCCTTTGTAAAAACAATATGATTTAAATTCTTATTAGTTTTTAGCGTAGATAATTTTTGATTTAGGCTATCAAGCCATTCAGGTTTGCCTAATTCGTTTGCGTTTTCACTAGCTATTATCTCATTATTTTTATCAAGAATTAAAGTGCTAATATCATTATGAGATTTAATTTTTGTAATGGTATCGCTAAAATCATTTATTAGTATATTTCCACCAATTACAGCTACGATTTTATCATTTTTAAACACAGGTGCAAAAATAGTTGTGGCTGATTTTTTGCTTGAGACATCTTGATAAATTGATGAATTACTAGCCTTTTTTAAAGCTACTGCTTCTTTATACCAAGCTCTAGTTCTACCATCAAAATTAGGGATTAATCTAAAAGTTAAATCAGGTTCAGCCTTATAAACATTTCCATTTGCTAAGCCTATAAATAATCCTTGAAAATCTAAAACCCTATTATCACTACTAATGATTTGTTTGATAAATTCTGGGCTTAAATCATCAGCATCTTCAAAAGTTTTTGCAATTTTTTCAATTTGCTCAATACGGGTTTTGATATATTCATCAACATAAGCATTTCTTAATTGCAATTCTCCTGCTATTGAAGAATCGTAATTATTTATGATTATATCTTCTGTCTTATTGCTTTGCATATAAGATAAAACTAAAAGTAAAACTACAAATAAACTTGCAGTTGTTAATGAAATTTTGAAAGAAAGTTTCATTTGGTAATCCTTTTTTTAATTGAAATCGAATACCAATTTTACCCCCCCCCAACCTTAAATAAAAATAAAATTATAAAATAAATTATTAGATGATAAAAATTATTTACATTAATTTAAATTCTTATTTTAAATATCTTAAAAAAATACAAAAAAGTTTTTAAGCTTAAAAATTAATAAATTTAATAAATCATTAAGCTAAAAAAGAGATAATCAAACTTATTTTTTTTAAAGGACGAAAAGATGAAAATTATAGATTTAATCAAGCACAACAAATATCTTACTATCCGTCATCATCTTCGTCATCTACATAATACTCATTAATTTATAATCGTTTTTTTAGTTGTGTTTTTACACTTTTTATTATTTTGTTTAAAGGAAAAAAATTGAAGAATTTAGAAAATATTTTTAAAGTAATTTTTCCACTTGCAATAGTGATTATTACTACTTATTATTGTTATCCATTTAAAGAACTTAGCGAAGCAGAGCATTTAGCTTATCTTAAAAGTTATGGCACTACTTTAGGACTTACTTCACTTGGTTTGATTATTGGTCTTACTGGTGGATTTTTATTAGCGTTTTTATTGGTGCTTAGGAATAGATTTTTAACAATGTTAATCAATGAATATTTAGATTTAATTAGGGGTATGCCATTAATGCTGCTTTTAATGATATTTGCATTTGTGGTTTTTGCTCAAGTTGAAAATGTATTTTTTGTAGCTGTTATTGCTTTAGGACTTAATTCTAGTGCTTATGTTGCAGAGATTATTAGAAGTGGGATTGAAAGCGTTGATAAAGGTCAAATGGAAGCAGCAAGGTCTATGGGTTTATCACACTTTCAAGCTATGAAAATGATAGTTTTTCCACAAGCTGTTAAAAATATCATTCCTGCTTTAGCAAATGAGTTTATATCGTTGTTTAAAGAAACTTCAGTAGTTGCGTTTATAAGCGTTGTTGATTTGACTTTTCAAAGCAAGATTTTTCAATCACTTTTATACGACCCTAAGCCTTATATTTTCGCAGGTGTTGTGTATTATGCTAGTGTTAAAGTATTTACTTGTTTTGTAAGATTATTAGAAATGAGGCTAAAAAGAAATGATTAAGATATCTAATTTATGCAAAAATTACGGGAATTTAGAAGTATTAAAAGATATTAGTGTAGAGATTAATAAAGGCGATATTATTGCTATTATTGGACCTAGTGGCGGTGGAAAAAGCACATTTTTAAGATGTTTAAATAAACTTGAAGTTGCAAGTAGTGGAGAGATTTTAATCAATAATGAAAATATCTTAGATGAAAAAATTGATATTAATAAGCACAGACAAAAAGTATCAATGGTATTTCAACATTTTAATCTATTTGCAAATAAAAATGTATTGGATAATTTGATTTTAGCCCCTGTTAGTTTAAATATTTTAAGCAAAGATGAAGCTATTAAAAAAGCTAGAAATCTTTTAGCTAAAGTTGGTTTAGCTGATAAAGAAGAGTTCTTCCCACATAAATTAAGCGGCGGTCAAAAACAAAGAATAGCAATAGCAAGAAGCCTTATGATGGAGCCTGAAGTTATATTATTTGATGAGCCAACTAGTGCGCTTGACCCTGAAATGGTAGGAGAAGTTTTAGGACTTATTAAAGAAATAGCAAGTGGAGATAATGCTCCTATTATGATATTAGTAACTCACGAAATGGGTTTTGCAAAAAATGTAGCTAATAGGGTATTTTTTATGGAAAGTGGCAAAATAGCAGTAGATGATACGCCACAAGTTGTATTTAACTCTAGCACAAATGCTAGATTAAATGAGTTTTTAAACAAAGTTTTAAATCATTAGGATTAGATATGAGAAAGATTTTTTTAGCTTTATTTATAACTTTATTTGCTTATGCAAATGAAGTTGTTAAGGTTGGTATTTCGGCAAATTACGCTCCATTTGATATGATGGTTGATGGTAAATTGAGTGGTTTTGATGTTGATTTAGTAAATGAGATTTCAAAGGTTGCTAATCTTAAGATTGAATTTGTTAATATGAGTTTTGATGGGCTTATTCCATCTTTAGTAGCTGGTAAAATCAATATGATAGCTTCAGGAATGAGTATTAGCGAAAGAAGAATGAAGAATTGTGATTTTTCTAATCCTTATTTTTTTGGAAAAACTATGTATCTTAAAAGAAAGGGCGATATTTTCACTACAAAAGAAGATTTAAAAGGTGTTAAAACAGGAGTTAAACTTGGCACAATTCAAGAAAATACTGCAAGAAAGCTAGGTGCTAATGTGATTTTACACGAAGATTCAGCAGTGGTTGTTATGAGCCTTGTGAATAAGCAAATAGATGCGGTTGTTTTTGATTCTTTTGTGGCTAAGAAATTTATGGCAAAAAATCCTGAAATTGAGAGTTTTTATGAAGAAAATGACGGGGCTTTAGGTTTTGCATTTGCATTTGCAAAGGATAAAAATAAAGACTTAATTGATATAATTAATAAAGCCCTTGAAGAAGTAAAAGCAAGTGGTAAGTATGATGAGCTTATCAAAAAATACGGGCTATAAGGAGTAGTTATGAAAAAGTTTTTATTAGTAGTGTTTGCACTGATTTTTAGTGCTTGTTTATATGCAAATGACAAGGTTTATAAAGTTGGGATTTCTCCTGATTATCCCCCATTTGATATGTTAGTTGATGATAAGATTAGTGGTTTTGATGCTGAATTATTTGATAATTTAGCAAAAATTGCTGGTATAAAATATGAATTTAAAGCTATGAGTTTTGATGGACTTATTGCAGCACTTAAAGCAGGTAAGATTGATGCTATTATGAGTGCTATGAGTTCAAGCGAACAAAGAAAAAAAGCTTGTGATTTTAGCAATGTTTATTATAAAGCTAAGACAATTTATCTAAAGCATAAAGATAGTAGTATCGCAACTAAAGATGATATAAAAGGTAAAAAAGTAGGAGTGCAATTAGGCACGGTTCAAGAAGCAGCAGTAAAACAAGTAGGTGCATTAGTACAACCTAATGAAAATCCTGTTGTTTTAGTAATGGCTTTAAATGATAAAAAATTAGACGCTTTAGCATTTGATGCACTTGTGGCAAGAGAATATTTAGCAAAATATCCTAATTTAGCTGAATTTTATAATGAAGATGATGGCACAGAAGGATTTTCTATAGCGTTTAGTAAAAATGAAAATGTAGAGCTAAGAGAGAAATTAAATAAAGCTTTAGAAGAATTTATAAAAACTAGCGAATATGAAGCTTTACTTAAAAAATACAATATAAATTAATATGAGAAGTGATTTTTTTAAGCCTAGATTTAAAACTAGGCAAATTAGTGTAGGCGGGGTTAAAATCGGTGGTGATGCTCCAATTAGCGTTCAATCAATGCTATTTACAAAAACTCAAGATATTAATGGATGTTTAGAGCAATTAATTGAGTTAAAATTAGCAGGTGCTGATATAGTAAGAGTTGCGTGTTTGGATATAAAAGATGCAAGGGCTTTAGCAGAACTTAAAAAGCAAAGCCCACTGCCACTAATTGTAGATATTCATTTTAATCACAAATTAGCTTTATATTGTGCTGAATTTATAGATGGTATTAGAATAAATCCAGGAAATATCGGTGGCAAAGAAAATATAAAAGAAGTAGTAAATGCTTGTAAGCAAAGAAATATTCCTATAAGAATTGGTGTAAATCACGGAAGTATTGAAAAACAATTTGAAAATAAATACGGCAGAAGTGTAAAAGCCTTGCTTGAGAGTGCTGTTTATAATATTAAATTACTTGAAGATTTTGATTTTAGGGATATTAAAATAAGCATTAAAACTTCAGACGCACAAAGCACAATAGAAAGTTATACGAGATTAAGAGAATTGTGTGATTATCCGTTTCATTTAGGAGTAACTGAAGCAGGAACTAAGTTTCATAGCACGATAAAAAGCTCAATTGCTATAGGTCAGTTATTATTAAATGGCATAGGCGATACTATTCGTGTTTCTATGACAGGAGAACTTAGCGAAGAAATAAGGGTCGCTAAAGCGATTTTGCAAGATAGTGGAGTGCAAAAAAGCGGTATAAATATAATCTCTTGTCCAACCTGTGGAAGAATACAAAGCGATTTATTAAGTGCTGTTAAAGTGGTTGAAGAAAAGACAAAACACATTAAAGCACCATTAAATATAAGTGTAATGGGTTGTGTTGTAAATGCTTTAGGAGAAGCTAAAGGAGCTGATGTAGCAATTGCGTTTGGCAAAAATGAAGGCTTAGTAATAAGACACGGCGAAGTGGTTGCAAAATGCAAATATGATACTTTAGTAGATAGATTTTTAGATGAAGTATTAGACGAAGCAAAACTTCACGAAGAATAGAATTTGAAATTCCTATTTCAAATTCTTATTTTAATTTCTTTAATTTTTACGAGAGATTAAAATAAGAATTAAGGAAGAATTATGAGTAAGTATTTTGATATTGAATTAGAGCAAAG
Source organism: Campylobacter sp. RM12654 (assembly GCF_020137585.1). Lineage (NCBI taxonomy): Bacteria > Pseudomonadati > Campylobacterota > Epsilonproteobacteria > Campylobacterales > Campylobacteraceae > Campylobacter > Campylobacter sp. RM12654. Next base: position 62,383 of record NZ_JACGAR010000010.1, on the reverse strand, counting down.
TATTTTATTAGCTTGTATAGAAAATAATGAAAATATAGATATAGCCGCAAGTATTATTAAGCCAAGTGATTTTTCATATAGATTACACGCTGATATATTTGAGTTTATATTAAATAAAAGAAGACTTAGAGAGAGTGTGGATTTAAAATTAGTAAAAATCTCTTTTGCAAGTGCAAAGGATAGTTTTTGGACTGCACTTGAGCAGCAAAATTCTTTCATAGAAGTTGATGAATATTCAAAAATGTTAAGGAATTTAAGTGTAAAAGACCAGCTTAATTCTTTAATGAATACAAGCACACAAGAGCTAAGCAGTGTGCAAGATAGCATTGATTATACGCATAATTTAAATGCTAAGATTTATTCTTTAGTATCAGGCGTTAGTGATAATACTTTAAAGAGCTCAAGAACTGCTGTTAATGAGTTTTATGAAGAATTAAATAGAGTTAGTAAGATAATTGATAAAGATGTAATCGGAGTTGATACAGGTTTTTCTTTATTAAATCATTATACAAAGGGCTTTAAAGCAGGGGAATTAATAATTCTTGCAGCTCGTCCTGGTATGGGTAAGACTACATTTGCTTTAAATATTTTGTTAAACGCACTTAAAAAAGATGTTGGAGTAGTGTTTTATAGTCTTGAAACAGAAGCTTATAAGATAATGGCTAAATTAATAGCACAAGATACAGGAATAGGTTTGCAAAATATCTTAACAGGAGATAGATTAACAGAAGATGAGATAAATAATATGCAAATGAGTGCGAATATGCTTAGTGAAAAGACTTTATATATTTATGATAAGGGTAATTTAAATATAGAATTTCTTCGCTCATCTTTAAGAAGATTAAAAGAAGAGCATAACAATATAGGTTTATGTGTATTAGACTATATTCAGCTTATGAACTCACTAAATACAAGGGCTGATAGACATATTCAAGTAAGCGAGATTAGTAGGGGGTTAAAATTACTTGCATTAGAATTAAAAATCCCTATTTTAGCTCTTTCTCAAGTTAATCGTTCGGTAGATTCTAGGATGAATAAAAAACTTATGCTCTCAGACATTCGTGAGAGTGGTAGTATAGAACAAGATGCTGATTTGATATTATTTATTAATAAAGCTGATGATGATCCGACTATTTTAGCAGAACGCCACGCTATACTTGATATTGCTAAGAATAGAAGTGGGGAATTAAAAGAAATTCATTTTGATTTTAAAGCTTCTAAAGCGAAATTTTTACAACTTGAGTTTAGAAAAGACAACGAACCAAGCGAGACTGAAGAATTTTAATTTAGGAAATAAATTCCTAAATTATTCAAGTATTTTTAGATTTTCACAAGCTATATTATTTCCTAAATCACAAGATTTTTTATAATACAATTTAGCCATATTTTTATCTTTTTTATGATACATAACGCCTAAATTATTACATGCGTATGCGTCTTTATTATCGCAAGATTGATTCCACAAACTAGCTACTTTATCATAATCTTTTAATTCATAATATACATTACCTAAATTATAACAAGCATTATAATCTTTAGCAGAACAAGCAATTGATAGATATTTAATAGCTAAGTTATTATTTTTTTCATTAGCATATAAATTGCCTAAGCCATAACAAGCTGGGATTAAATTATCATCACAAGCTTTTTTTAGATATATTTTTGCATTATCAAATTCTTGATTTTTCTTAAATAGTATTCCTAAATTATAGCAAGCGTCTTTATGGCTATTTTCACAAGCTCTTGCTAAATATTCTTTTGATTTATTAAAATCTTGAGTATTAATCCCTGCATAAAAGCAAGCTTCATAATTTCCATTATCGCAAGATTTTTCATAATATTTACTTGCTTTATCTTTTTCGTTATTTTTACTATAAATTACCCCTAAATTGTAGCAAGCATTATAAATATCGCCATCACAAGCTAGGGTAAAATGTCTTATTGCAAGACCTAAATTATCTTGATTATATTCAACTACACCTTGATTATAACAAGCAGCAGGGATTTTGCTATTTTCACAATCACTTAAATAATCAGCCATTGATACTAAACTCATACTAATTAAAAATAATATCTTTTTCATGTTCTAAACTCTTGTAATTTTTTATTTAGCTCTTCAGTCATTTCACTAAGGTGATTTGCTGCACCAGCTATTTCTTCAACGCTTCTTGCGTTTTCGTTCGTTATTGTATTCATATTGTTTAAATTATTTAGAATTTCTTCCATATCTTTACTTGTATTTATATAATCATTCACGGTTTTTTCACTTGAGCTAATAGCTTCTGCTACGCTATTTTTCATAATATTCATATTATCTTTAGTAGAATTTGCAATATTACTTAAATCTTGCATTTGGTTTGAGTTAATACTCATTTGCTCACTTGCGTCTTTTATACCTTGAACTATAATGCTTATAGTAGCATTCACCTCGCTAAGACTTCTTTGTGTTTTTTCAGCTAATTGTCTAACCTCATCAGCTACTACGGCAAACCCACGACCTGCCTCGCCTGCACGTGCAGCTTCAATAGCGGCATTTAGTGCAAGAAGATTTGTTTGGTCTGCAATTTCGTTAATGATTTCTAATACTGATTTTACATTATCAGCATCTGTGCTAAGCTTTTCTATTTTCATAGCAAGTTCGCTTTCAATACTTGCACTATTTATAATTTTATTACTTAATATATTAATTTCTTTATTTGAAGTTTCCATCATATTTAAAGCTTCATCTAATTTTATAGTAGCGTCTTTAGCCTTTTGAACTCCTATTTCCAAGCTTTCTTTGGTATTTTGTCCTTTTTTAGCTATTTGATTTACTATTTCACTGCCTTCTTCAGCGCGTTTTCCTGTTTGAAGACTAGTATTGCCTAATTCACTTGCTATTGAAGCATTTTCGTTAGAAATATTTTTAGCTTGTTTGATTAAAATTCTTATTTTTTCTAAAAATTCATTAATAGCACTTGAAGCGTGAGCTATTTCATCATTTCCTTTTACTTCTAATTTATTAGTTAAATCCCCATCTCCACTGCTTAAATCTTTTGCTTTAATCTCTAATATTTTTAAAGGTTTTGATATAAATAAAGTTGCGAAAATATATGCAATAAGCATTAAAACTATGAAAATAATTGCACTAATAATTATAAATTTTATTAATTCTTTAAATTGTTCTTCGCCTAATTCTTTTGCGTTTTTATCTAAAAATGTATAAACACTATCTAAATCAACTGCAGTGCTAAATATCAAGCCACTTGCTTTATCTTGTAATGAATATGCTAAGAATTTCTTAGTAGTTTTATCTTTATATTTAAACTCATATTCGCTAAAGCCACCACCATTTTTTCCAGCATTGATTATATCTTGTATGAAAGCTTTATTATTGGTATCAACTGAATTAATTTTATTAGTTCCAATCCAATCTTTTAGTGTGTGATACACAACTAAACCATCTTCTTGAAATACTAAAAATCCTTTAGTATTGTTATCGTATCTTACTTCATCTAATTTGTTTTTTAATATGTCATTAAATTCTTTTAATTTGTTTTGATTTTCTAAATCTTTATATGTTGTTTTTGTATATTGAACCATACTTTCTACTAAAGTTTTTACTTGTTCTTTTCTAAGATATATGCTTTCGTTTTCAATTTCAGTTAGCATTTTGTTTTCTAACTTATCAAACATTAAACTAGAATTAAAGCTAAGTGATACTACTAATAGCAATAATGAACAAAATACCAATATACTAATCTTAAGTGAAATTTTCATTCTAAATCCTTTTAATTTTTCGTAAATAATAAATATATTAGATAAATTTTTTATTAATTAAATTTTATTTTTTTACATTTTTTATTCTTTTTAATTTGTATTAATTATTAAATAAGCAAAATTTGATTAAATCCTAAGAAAAAACCTAATGGAGGCAGTATGATTACAGGTGCAAAGATGATTTGTGAAGCTTTAAAGCTAGAAGGTGTTGAAGTAGTTTTTGGTTATCCTGGTGGAGCAGCTTTAAATATCTATGATGAATTATATAAGCAAAATGATTTTAAACATGTTTTAGTTCGTCACGAACAAGGTGCAGCTCACGCAGCAGATGGCTATGCAAGGGCTAGTGGTAAAGTTGGAGTTGCTATTGTTACAAGTGGTCCAGGATTTACAAATACTTTAACAGGGATTGCTACAGCTTATGCTGATAGTATTCCTATGGTTTTAATTTCAGCTCAAGTTGCAAATTCGCTAATAGGAACTGATGCGTTCCAAGAAATTGATGCAGTTGGAATGAGTAGGCCTTGTGTAAAGCATTCTTATTTAGTAAAAACTATTGAAGAATTACCAAGAGTTTTAAAAGAAGCTTTTTTTATAGCAAGAAGTGGTCGTCCAGGACCTGTTCATATTGATATTCCAAAGGATATTACAGCTATTAAAGGCGAATTTGTTTATCCTAGTGAAGTAAATATGAAAACATATAAGCCAACTTATAAAGGCAATCCAAGACAAATTAAACGCCTAGCAAGTGCTTTAATGGAAGCTAAAAAACCACTTTTATATATAGGTGGTGGTTGTATTAGCTCAAATTCTAGCGAGGCTATCCGTAAATTTGTGGAAAAAACTAAAGTTCCTGCGGTTTGCACTTTAATGGGTTTAGGGGTATTAGAACACGATAATCCGTATAATCTAAGAATGGCAGGAATGCACGGAAGTTATAGAGCTAATATGGCTATGAGTGAATGTGATTTATTAATTTCATTAGGTGCTAGATTTGATGATAGAATTACAGGTAAAACTAGCGAGTTTGCAAAATTAGCAAAAATTGCTCATATTGATATTGACCCAACTTCAATTTCTAAAATCATTAAAGCTGATTTTCCTATAGTTGGAGATGTTGGTAGTGTTATTAGCGATCTTTTAGATGAGGTAAAAGAATTTGAATTTGATTTATCAACTTGGCATAGTGTTTTAGATAGACACGAGAGTTTATATCCATCATTTAGTTATGAAGATAGTGATGAAATCTTAAAACCACAATGGGTAATTAATGAATGTGCGAAAATTACTCCTAATGCAAATATTATTACCGATGTAGGGCAACACCAAATGTGGGTAGCACAATTTTTTAAATTCAATGAGCCAAGAAGACTTAGTACAAGTGGTGGTTTAGGAACTATGGGATATTCAATTCCTGCTGCTTTAGGAGTTGCATTTGCAAAAAATAATGAAGTAGTTCTTAATTTTGCTGGTGATGGTTCGTTTTTGATGAATATTCAAGAATTAATGACGCTAACTGCAGAGCGTAAAAAAGTAATTAATATTATTTTAAATAATGCTTATTTAGGAATGGTTCGCCAATGGCAAACTAGATTTTATAATGAAAGATATTCAGAAACCAATCTTGAAGATGTGCAACCTGATTATGAAATGTTGGCAAGAAGTTTTGGCTGTGATAGCTTTAGAGTAAAGAGCAAAGATGAATTTATTAAAGCATATCACGAATGTTTAAAAAGCCCTAGAACTTGCGTGATTGATGTTGTTATTTCAAGATATGAAGATGTTTTACCAATGGTTCCAGCAGGTGCTGCAATTTATAATATGATATTACCACAAAAATTAATCACAAAGGATAGCAAATGAGAAGGGCGTTAAGCGTTATTGTAGAAAACCAACACGGGGTTTTAAGTAGAGTAGTAGGGTTATTTTCTGGTCGTGGTTATAATATAGATAGCTTAACTGTTGCTCCTATTGCAGGGACAGAGTTTTCAAGAATTAATATAATTACAAGTGGAGATGAAGCTGTGTTTGAGCAAATTACTAAACAACTTCACAAATTAATTTCTACTTATAAAGTTTTTGAAGATTGCGAATTTGTTGAGCGTGAATGTGTTTTGGTAAAAATCAATATAGACCAAAATCTAGCTGGTCTTGATAGTTTATTAAAAGGCTATAATGGAACAATAGCTCACTCAAATGATGAATATATGACAATTTGCGTAAATGATACTAGCGATAGAGTGGATAATTTTTTAAAGACGATTAAAAAATACAATCCTAAAGATTGTGCTAGAAGCGGCGTTGTTTTGATGGAAAATTAATATGAAAAGTTTAAAAGAATTATGTGAAAATATAGGAATTAAAATAGAATTTGAAATGCAAATTTCAAATCTAAATTCCTTAGAAGATGCAAATGAAAATGAGCTTAGTTTTTGTATAAAAGAATGTGATGCTTTAAAAACTACTAAAGCAGGTGCGGTATTAATTAGTGAAAAATTAGCAAATCTTTTACCAACAAATGTAAAAGCAGTTATTTGCGAAGACCCAAAATATATTTTTGCATTGTTTAGTAAGGTATTTTCTAAGGATTTAATTAGAGTTGGTAAAGACGCAATTATAGGCGAAAATACAACAATAATGCCAAATGTTTATATAGGTAAAGATGTTAGCATAGGAAGTAATTGCACTATTTTAGCAGGTGCTTATATTGGCGATGGAGTTTGTATTAAAGATAATGTAATAATATACCCAAATGTTACAATTTACAATGATAGTGTAATAGGAAATCATTGTATAATTCACGCTGGAAGTGTTATTGGAAGCGATGGTTTTGGCTATGCAAGTAATAGCAAAGGACATTTTAAAATCTATCATAATGGTTATGTAGAATTACAAGATTTTGTTGAGATTGGTTCGTGCGTTTGTATTGATAGAGCAGTGTTTTCAAAAACACTTATAAAAACAGGCACTAAAATTGATAATTTAGTTCAAATAGGACATAATTGTGTTTTAGGTCAAGGTTGCTTAGTGGTATCTCAAACAGGACTTGCGGGTTCAAGTGAGCTTGGAAATGCTGTCGTAATGGGCGGTCAGAGTGCAACGAGTGGGCATTTAAAAATTGGCGATGGTGCTATTATTGCTGCTAGGGGCGGAGTTAGTAAAGATTTAGCTGGTGGCAAGGTTTATGGTGGATTTCCTATAATGGAGCAAGGTGAGTGGCTAAAAATGCAAGCAAAATTAAAAAGGATTAATAAATGAAGGCTGAACTAATTAGTTCAATTTTACTCAAAGGCACTCAAAGTGGCAAAATATCATTAGCTAATATTAAAAACCCTTATGGAGATGGTAGCAATGATGTTTTAAGCATAGCTGTGTGTTTAAAAGAAAATATTCCAGAATGGAAAGTTCATATTCCTTATGAAAATTTAGATGAATTAATAATAGCTTTACAATCAATTAGTGGCAAAAGGCAATAAAATTGATTAAAACCCATTTAAGAATTTTTGAAATAGTGCTAATACTTATGATGTTTAGCATAGTTTTTGTTTTTTCTATGGGTTTTTTTAACTATGGGGGACAAAAATCTCCTTATGGTTTTTTATTTTCTCAAACCCTTTTTGCGATTGTTGGAGTGCTTATTATTTTTACCTTTCAATTAATTAGCGAAAAGGCTTGTTATAGAATTTTATATGTTATTTTAGGTTGCAGTGTTTTAGCTTGTTTTGTCTTACCATTTTTACCTGCTTCGTTAGTTGTTGAAACTAAAGGAGCTAGAAGATGGATTAGGCTTTTTGGTTTTTCCATTGCACCATTAGAATTTGTAAAAATTTCTTTTATAGCTTTTTTGGCTTTTACATATTCAAGAAAGATTGATGAAAATAAAAGAAAATTTTTACAAGATTTGCGATTATTAGCTCCAACTATAGCTATATATTGTTTTATTTTTGGCTATGCTTATATTACTCAAAATGACTTAGGACAATGTGTTGTAACTGCTGTTACATTGTTTATTATGGCATTAGCTGCTGGGGTTAGGTTTAGAAATATTTTATATTTATTTTTAGCTGCAATTGCTGCTGGAATTTCATTAATAGCTTATAATCCTAGAAGACTTGAAAGAGGGCTTGAGTGGTGGGGTAGTATTCAAGATTTTGTTTTACCAATTTTCCCTGAAAGCATTCAAGAAAGTCTTAAAATAGCCCATTCAAGTGAGCCTTATCAAATATCACATAGTTTAAATGCTATTACAAATGGAGATTTATTAGGGCAAGGATTTGGATTAGGGGTTTTTAAATTAGGATTTTTAAGTGAGGTTCATACTGACTTTATTTTATCAGGCATTGCCGAAGAAATAGGATTTTTAGGATTTTTGTTTGTTTCTTTATTGTTTGGTTTTTTAATAGCTTCGGTATTAAAACTATCAACTTATATGAAAAATAAGCAAAATTATTTGTTTTGTATAGGCTATGGTGTTTGTATTATGGCTACTTTTTTAATGAATATTGGTGGAATTATTTCTTTAATTCCTTTAAAAGGAATTGCAGTGCCATTTTTAAGCTATGGGGGTAGCTCTATGTTGGCTAATTCTATAGCTATTGGAATATTATTAAGTATTTTTAAAAATACAGGAGAAAATATTAATTTGGAAAATAAAGAATGATAGCAATTACTGGTGGTGGAACAGGCGGGCATTTAGCAGTAGCTAAAGCTGTGTCAAAAGAATTAGATGAGTTTGTTTATATAGGTAGCACTAAAGGACAAGATAGTTTATGGTTTGAAGGTAGCAATTGCTATTTTTTAAAAAGTAGTGGTTTCGTAAATCAAGGAATTTTAGGCAAGATTAAAGTTTTATTTTCTTTAATAGCTTTAGTATTTGAATGTCTTAAAATATTTAAAAAGCATAAAATTACTTGTGTTTTAAGCGTTGGTGGATATTCAAGTGTGCCTGCTAGTATAGCTGCAATTATCAGTTTTAAAGCACTAATAATTCACGAACAAAACTCAAAAATGGGTCTTGCAAATCGCCTTACAAAACCATTTGCTAAAAGGTTTTTTTCAGCTTATGAAAAAGAGTTTTGCCCTTACCCTGTGCAAGAAAAATTTGCACTCAATAAAAGAAAAAGAACCGAAATTAAAACGATTTTAATAATAGGTGGCTCTCAAGGAGCTAGATTTTTGAATGATTTTGCATTAGAGCTTTATCCTGAATTATTAAAATTAAATATTAAATTAATTCATCAATGTGGTGCTAAAGAGTATGATAAATACGAAAAAGCGTATGAGAAATATGAAATTAAACCAACACTAATAGGTTTTTCACAAGAGATTGATAAGTATATGCAAGAAGCTGATTTTGCTATTAGTAGAGCAGGTGCTAGTGCTAGTTTTGAGCTAATAAACATAGCTTTGCCAACACTTTTTGTGCCGTATAAATATGCTTATAAAAATCATCAATATTTTAACGCCTTGCATTTAGTAGAAAACAAACTAGCATTTATTTGTGAAGAAAAGAATTTAAATAAAGAATTTGTATTGAATTTGTTTAAAACAAATGCCTTAGAATATGCTAATAATTTATATGAATATGAAAATGTAAATGGTGCTAAATTCTTAGCAAATGTTTTAAAGGAATATTGATTTGAGCTTTTTTTCTGTTGAGTTTTTAATATTAATATTTATATTTTTCATTGTATTTAATTTACTAGGCAAAAATAAGCAAAATGCTTTATTGTTAGGGTTTAATATACTAATACTATATTTATTTAATCCTTATTGTTTATTAGTAGTGCTTGTTTTTAGCTTTTTTATTCATTTTTTTGCTTTGAGCGTTTATGTTAGAAATACTAAAAATATCTTTTATACTGCTATATTTTTTATAGTGTTGAATCTATGTATATTCAAATATTATTCAAGTATTAAAGATAGTGTTGATTATGTTCTAAGCTATTTTGATATTATGATTGCTGATATAATTTTTCCTTTAGGGCTTAGTTTTTATACTTTTAATGCAATTACTTATATTGTTTGGGTTTATAAAGAAAAACAAGAGCCAGTTGGTTATTTAACGCTTTTTACTTATCTTAGTTTTTTTGCTACTTTTGTTAGTGGTCCTATATTTAGATATGTTGATTTTATTAAGCAATTTAATACTTTAAAACGCTTTAAACACAAGGATTTAATACTAGCTAATTTATTGTTTGCTTTAGTAAAAGTATTTTTGATTTTACCTATTGTGGATAAGTATTTTTACGCATTTTTAAATGATTTAAATAATTTAAGTTTTTTAGGTTTATTAAATTGTTTTTACTTGTATTCAATCAAATTATATTTAGATTTTAGTGCTTATATTAATTTAGTTTCTGCATTTGCTTTAATGATTGGCTTTAAATTGCCTAAGAATTTTAATAATCCATTTAAAGCTAGAAACATTCAAGATTTTTGGAAAAGATGGCATATTAGTTTATCAAGTTTTATTCGCGATTATATTTATATTCCACTTGGTGGAAATAGGGTAAATAGAACAAGTTTAAATATTATTATTGCCTTTGTTATTTCGGGTATTTGGCACGGAAATTCGTATAATTTTGCTTTATGGGGTTTAGCTCACGCTTTAGGGCTGATTTTTATTTCTTTATTTTCATATAGGTTTAATAAATTTGTAGCTTCATTTATAACTTTTACTTATATAAGCATTGTTTGGAGCTTTTTTTATTTTGTGAGTTTTGATGAGGTTAGAGAATATTTTTCATTTTTCTTGAAATTTAATTTCATTGATAAAAGAGAAATTTATATATTTTTAGTAGTATTTGTTTTATTTATAATTAATTTTTATTCTAAAAACCACTTAGCATTGGTTGTAAATATTTTAAGACACTTAAATATTTTTATAAAAATTATTGTAATTAATCTAGTTTTATTAATTGTGTTTATTTATATGCCAAGTGGAATTCCTAACTTTATATATGCAGGGTTTTAATGAAAGAATTTGTTTTAATAATTATTAGTTCAAGCATTATTTTTATTAGCTTATTTAACGACTCTTTAAAAGAATATTATGAAGTAAATTATCATAAAAATATAGATTTAGATTTTGCATTTTTTAAAAAAAGCAATGAATTTAAAGAATACCTAGAATACAATGTGTTTTTTACAAAGGTAAAAGAAATAAAACCACAAATAAGCAATGAAAACAATAATAAAATAAAGGTATTTCATAAATGTTATCTTGATACTTTATATATGATTAAGCTAATTGCTAAGCAAGAAATTCACAATAATCAAAAATTAGTTTTAAGTAAAGATAATGGAGTAATTTTATTAGGCGATAGTCTAATGCAAGGTGTTGGGCTAAGTATATGCAATTCTTTAAAAAAACAAAATATTAAATGTGAGAATTTAGCAAAGCAAAGCACAGGATTACTTAGGAAAAAATACTATGATTATGCAAAGGTTTTAAAATCTTCTTTACAAGAAAGTGCAATTAAAAATGTAGTAATTTTAGTAGGTGTAAATGATTTATGGAATGCTAATGAAAACAACAAGGTATTAAAATTTGGCGATAGTGAATGGAAGAGTTTTTATACAAAAAGAATTGATGAACTTGTAAAAATTACAAGAGATTATAACGCTAATATTTTTTGGTATGAATTACCTGTAGTTAAAAACGATGAGCAAAATGAAAAAATAAAAATATTAAATGAAGTATTTTATGAATTGGCTAAAAAAAATAATTATCAATTCATAAAATTAGATTCTGTATTAACCGAGCATTTTGATTTTTATATCAAGATAGATGGCAAAAGCAAAAGGATTAGGTCAAATGATGGCATACACTTTACTCCACTTGGGTATGAGTTGATTTCACAAGATTTTTTTAAAACAGTTGAAATACAATGAGAATTATTATTTATCTTAGTATAGTTATATTTTTTTCATCTTGTAGTTATGTGGATAGTTTATTTATAAAAGAGATAAAAACAGATAAGATTTATAAATCCCCTAAAATATCTCAAAAAAGCCAAAATGAAATTCTTGTAAGCAAAGAAGCAAAAGTTAAAACAAATTTAGTTAATTTTCAGCCTGATAAACCAAAAGAAATCCAAGTAAAACCTAAAAGCAATCTTTTAATTCCTTATAAAAAAATAGCATTTATAGGAGATTCTCATTTAGCAAGTGATTATATTCCCGAATATTTTAGAAAGGCTTTAAATATTCACTCTTTAGGATTTGTTCCTGCGATTTTACCTAAATGGCACAATCAGTATTTAGCAGATTATAATAATTTAGGATTTAATGTAGAGTATTTGATAAATACAAAAACTAATTTAAGTTTTGGTGGAATTAATGCAAATTGCAATGCAAAATGTGAGATTAATATCCATCTTAAATTCAAGGCTAATAATGTTGAGTATTTAGAATTTAAATCAGGAATTTGGAATATAAAAAATTATCAAAAAAATACAAATCAGATTAATTTTTCTACAACGGCAAATAAAATCGGTGGTTTTATTACTAATAATTCTAGTTATATTGATAATTTAGGTATTAATGGAGCTAGTATTTTTAATTATTCAAGAATAGATTATAACTTAGCTAAAAGTGTTGCTAAGAAATTAGATTATGATTTAATAATATTTTCTTTTGGCACAAATGAGAGTGTGTCAAATAAGATTAATCAAGAGAATTTCATTAATAACTATTTAAATATTATAGAACTTTTCAAAACAAAAAAATCAAAAATAATATTATTAATCCCGCCAGAACCAACATTATTTGTGAATAAAAACTATGTTAAAGGAGAGAATAATGCTTTAGTAAAAACTTTAATCAAACAAGTGGCAAAGACAAGTGGTGTTTATATTTTTGATATAGATAATTTAATGCAAAAAGAAGGGGGAAAAATTGCTTGGATAAATGATAAAAAATCATTAAAAAATACACATCTTACTAAGTCGGGCTATGAGTATGTAGCATTTAGGTTATTAGAGTTTTTAAAGATTACAAAGGAATAAAATGAAAGATGAATTAATATATAAATTAGAAGATAGGCCTCCGTTTGTGCGTGCTGTTTTAGCTGCACTTGTTCATTTATTAGCTATGTTTGTAGCAGTAATAACTCCTTCATTATTAATAGGAAAAGAATTAGGACTTAGCCCTGAAAATGCTACTAGGATTATTTCTATGTCATTATTTGCTAGTGGGGTAGCTGGATTTATTCAAATGATGACTTTAAAGGTCGGAAAATTTCAAATTGGTTCAGGTTTATTAAGTGTTCAAGGAACAAGCTTTAATTTCGTTTCAGCAATCATTACAGGTGGCTTAGTATTAAGAAATCAAAACCTAAGTGATGCAGAGATTTTAGCAGCAATTTTTGGAACTCTTATGTTATGTAGTATCACTGAAATGCTAGTATCTATCAGTTTAAAATATGTGAAAAGAATTATTTCAAATCTAGTTTGTGGCATTGTTGTAATGATAATAGGTCTTACTTTAATTAGTGCAGGGCTTATTAGTGCAGGCGGTGGATTTGCTAGTATGAGCAAGGATATTCCTGCGAATTTACAATTTGCAAGTTTAGAAAACTTAGCTTTAAGTGGGGTAGTATTATTATCAATTGTAGTATTTAACTCTTTTAAAAAGCCTATTTTTAGAGTTGGAGCTTTATTTTTCTCAATTATTATTGGTTTAATACTTGCTACATTTTTAGGTAGATTTGATTTAAGTAATGTGCATTCAGCTAATTTATTTATAGTTCCTGAACCATTGTTTTATGGTCTTAGCATAGAAACTAGCCTAATTTTGCCATTTGCGATAATATTTTTAGTTACTTCACTAGAAACCATTGGCGATATTAGTGCTACAAGTGAGCTAAGTCATCAGCCAATGAAAGGCGAAATATACGAAAGAAGATTAAGGGGTGGGGTATTTGCTAATGGGTTTAACTCTTTAGTATCAGCATTTTTTAATACCTTTCCAAATTCTTGTTTTGGTCAAAACAACGCAGTAATTGCACTAAGCGGGGTTGCAAGTCGTTATGTTGGATATATTGTTTGTATTATGCTTATGATTTGTGGGATTTTTCCTATTGTTGCAGAGTTTGCTTTAAGAATACCTGAACCTGTAATTGGTGGTGCTATTTTAGTAATGTTTGGAACAATTGCTGCAACTGGAATTAAGATAATTTCAAGAGAAGAATTAAATAAGCGTTCTGTTATGATACTTTCAATTTCACTTGCTCTAGGTTTAGGAGTAAGCACTCAACCACTTATTTTAGAGCATTTACCTGATGTGTTTAAAAATCTATTTGGCTCAGCAGTTGCAACTGCAGGATTTAGTGCTATATTGCTTGAGATTTTATTACCTAAGGATAATAAATGAGAAAACTATTAATATTATTAATTCCTAGCTTTATTTTTGCTAGGATTTTAATTCAAGGTGCAATGCCTATTGAGATTGATACTTTAGTAAATGCTATGAGTGATAAAAAGGTAGTTAAAATCGGTAGTTATATATTTTATGAAGGCAAAATTAAAGGAAAAGATATTGTAGTATCAAGGACTTTAATAGGTCTTGTAAATGCTTCAGCAGCCACAACTTTAGGCATAACTTATTTTAAGCCTGATATTATTATAAATCAAGGCACAGCAGGTGCTATTGTAGAAGGTCTTAAATTAGGAGATATAGTTGTAGGAGATAGAATTTATAATGCAAATTCTTACAAAACTCCTAAGAGTTTATATACTATCAACCCTTTAGCAAAAGAGCCAATGATAGCTCCACTAACTTTGCTAGATGCAAATAATGAAGATTTAAAAAATGAGTATTTTACAAGTGATGAAACTTTAGTAAATAAATTTATAAGCCTAGCTCCTAAAGGGGTTTTAAAGGTAAATATAGCTAGTGCTGATGCGTTTAATAAAGAAATCTTAATGCTTCATCTTTGGAATAAAACCTATAATGCAAGTGTTGAAGAGATGGAAAGTGTAGCTGCTGCTCAAGTTGCTAAAGCTTTTAATGTGCCGTTTTTAGCTATTAGAATTGTATCTGATAATTTGATTGAAGATATTGATTATACTCCTAGTATTGCTATTAAATTACAAGAATTATTAATAAAGATTATTGATAAGTTTTGATATTTAATTTTTATCCTAGCAAAAACTAGGATAAAAATCTTTTTATATTTTAAAATATTTTATATGTTGTGTTAAGGTATTTGCAATTTCTTTTAAGCTATTTGCTGCGTGTGTGTTTTCTTGCATAGATTTATTGGTATTTTCAGAGCTTTTTGTGATACTTATCATATCGTTATTTAGGCTTTGAAGTTTTTCTACTTGTGCGTTAGCAGCATTACTTACTTCATTAGCTTTTAATAATGAATCATTTGCTTGATGGCTGATTTGCTCTAAAATCAAATTAGCTTCATTAGCTAGTCTCATTCCGCTTTCTACTTGTGGAACTGCTGTTTGAATAGCATCAACCGTTGCTTGAGTTTCGCTTTGTATTATTGAAATCATATTTGATATTTCATTTGTTGCTGTGTCAGTTTTTTCTGCTAATTTTCTAATCTCATCAGCTACAACTGCAAATCCACGCCCATGCTCTCCTGCACGAGCTGCTTCAATTGCAGCATTTAATGCAAGAAGATTTGTTTGCTCTGTGATTTCTTTAATCAATTCTGCACTATTGCTAATTTCGGTTGAGTGTTTATCTAGCATTTTGATTTGCTCTGAAGAATAATGCACGGTTTCTGTGATTTTTTCTATTTCTTTAATTGTAGTTCTCATAGAATTAATTCCATTATTTGATAATTCAACCGTTTTTTGAGAATTTTCTTTAGTTTGATTTGCTATATTTAATACATCTTGCATAGCTATTCTAGCATTGTTTATATTTTCTAAAGATTCTCTTGATTTGTTTTGTTGTTCGTTTGATAATTTGCTAGCATTATTTGAAGCATTTGTTACTTCTTTTGCACTATTTTCTAATTCTTTTGAAGAATGAATTACTTCTCCTACAATATCTTTTAATTTATTTTCCATTTCTTTTAAAGCATATAGCATACTATCTTTATACTTAGTATCAATTTTAGTATCTAAATTCCCGTGTGATATGCTAATTACTGCTTTAACTGCGTCTTTTACTTCTCCACCAAGTGAGCTAATAATCAATCTTGTTATATAAAGTGCTAAGAAAATCGCTACTAAAAATGCAACTATGCTAATTGCTATACTACTACTTAAAAAGCTGCTAATTGTCCCTCTTGCTTGTTTTGTTAATGCTTGATTTTTTGCTTCTTGATAATCAATAAATTCATTAATAACATTTAGCCAAGTAACAAAACTATCTCTTGCTTGAGATAATAATATTTCGTGAGCTTTGTTTGTATCATTATTGTTTTTATATTGAATTATTTCTTTTATTAAAGGAAGAGTTTTTGCTTCTACGCCTTTAATTTTTTCTAAAATCAATCTATCTTTATCATCTACCAAATTAGCATTTGCAAATATTTTTGCCATATTATTAGCTGCTACATTGTAATTGTTTTCTAATTTATCAATTAAAGATATAGCATTATTTATCTCGTTTTTATCACTTAATAAAACAACATCTCTAATAGCTATTGCTCTATCATGCACACTACCTCTAAAATCAACTGCATACCTTTGTTTTACAGCATTTACATCGCTAATTTCGTTTAAATCATTATTTACGCTATTAATTTTAATATATCCGCTAAAAAATATGATTAAAATAAATGCAAGAATACTAGCAAAACCAATGAATAATTGAGCTTTTAAAGAAAGATTTTTCCCTAACATTTTATTTCCTTTTAAATTAAATTTATTTTATTATAATAAAAATTATTAATTAGCAAAATAAAAATTAGAAAAATTATAATGATAATTTAATATATGAATTAATTAAGTTTAATTTAAGCATATAAGCTAGGAATTTTAGTTGAAATTCATATATTTAATAGCGTTAAAATCAATATCTTATGATGATTTTTATATTTTAAAATTAAAAGAATTTAAATTAGGAATTAATTGCATAAGCCTTTTAATTAATAGCTTTTGTGTGTTAAGGTGCTTAAATCTATTTTTTTTAAAGGTTTTTTGATAATTTCAATTTTAGTTTAATGATTTTAATTAATTTAGCAAGATAGCTTATGGATTAGGTTTTTGTTTTATACCAAAATTGACCTAATCCCATTATAAATCCTTTTTAATTTTTAAAAGTTATTTTAATTTTAATAGCTATTTAGTCTATTTTTTTCATCTAAAAGCTTTCTATATCCGTCTGCATATGCTTTTATTATGCTTTCAGCCGAATGTGCTGTCAGGCTTAAATTCCAATATGCTTCATAAGCTTCATGATTATTTTCATGATATTTGTCATATTTTTCTTTACGTTTATCTATTTCTTTTATTAAATTTTCTCTTTTTGCAATAACTTTCTTATGTAAATCTAACATTTTTTTATAGTTTGCTTCTGATCCTGTTGTATAAAACTTGTTTAATATTCCTGAAGCTTGTAATGCGAACACTGTGTCTTCTTCGTCTGCTTTTTTAGCAATTTTTTCTAATTGTTCATAATTCATTTTAGAATAATCTATATTTTGAGATACATTATTCTTTTTTACTGTTTTAGTAGTGTTAGCTGTTGTATCAGCACTTAATGTTGGAGTTGCTAACGCAATCATTGCCATTGTTGTTAAACTTAATAATTTTTTCATTGTTTTTTCCTTTCAAAATAGTTTTTTTTAATTTTTAGATTTTTTATATTTTTTAGTTTTAAAATAAATTATTTAGATAGCATCGTAATTTTTATCCATATTTAACTCCTTTAATGAAATAAAATTTATTGTAATACCCCCCCCCATTAATGAAAGTTAATAAGATTAATTAGATAGTTTAAAAATAAGTTTTTTTATGTGAATTAAATATTAAATGTCGTTATAAGGCAAAATATTATATTTTGTGCTTAATCAAAATAATTACTAGCTTAGAATTTAAATTAAAAAAATTATTTAATAGAGTATGTATTTTCCTAATTTATAGCTAAATTAGGAAAATTTATTAATTAGATAGTATCTCCGTTAAAGATTGAGTTTTTAACAACTACATAATCAACTTTTCTAATATCACGAAGTTCTTTTCCACCTGCATAAGAAATTGAGCTTTGCAAATCTTCTCTCATTTCATTTAAGGTATCAAAAATATTTCCCCTAAATGGAACATACATTTTTTTACCTTCTACATTTTTACGCTCACCTTTTTGAAATTCACTTGCTGAGCCATAATATTCTTTCATTTTTTTGCCATCAATTTCTATGGTTTTTCCAGGACTTTGCTCGTGTCCGCTAAATAATGAGCCTATCATTACAAAAGTAGCTCCAAAACGAATTGATTTTGCTATATCTCCGTGATTTCTAATACCACCATCAGCAATTATTGGCTTTTTAGCACTTTTAGCACACCAGCGAAGTGCTGCAAGCTGCCAACCACCAGTTCCAAAACCGGTTTTAAGCTTAGTAATACACACCTTACCAGGTCCAATACCAACCTTAGTTGCATCAGCTCCAGCATTTTCTAAATCCCTAACAGCTTCAGGAGTTCCGACATTTCCTGCTATTACAAAGCTAGTTTTTAATGTGCTTTTAATGTATTTAATCATTTTAATTACATTGTCGCTATGTCCGTGAGCAATATCAATTGTAATATATTCAGGATATAGCTCATTTGCTTTTAATTCATCAATAAATTCGTATTCTTTTTGAGTAATGCCAACAGAAATTGACGCAAAAAGCCCTAATTCTTGCATTTTTTTTACAAAGTCTAATCTTTTTTCAGGCTCAAATCTATGCATAATGTAAAAATAATCACTTCTAGCAAATGAAATCGCTAATTCTTCATCAATGATTGTTTGCATATTTGCAGGAACTACAGGTAGTTTAAAAGTTCTATTACCAAGCCTTACGCTAGTATCGCATTCGCTTCTTGAATTGATTATACATTTTGCAGGGATTAATTGCACGTCTTCATAATCAAATACTAATAAATTATTTAACATCTCATCTCCTTAAATTAAAGAACTGATTTTATCTTATAAACAATTAATAAAAACTTGATTTTAAAAGTAAAAATACTTTACGGAATTTAAATCCGGATTTTCACCGGAATTATTTTTTAGCTATCGCTTCTATTTCTATTCTTGATGCTTTTGGTAATGCTGCTACTGCAAATGCACTTCTAGCAGGGAAAGGCTCTTTAAAAAACTCAGCATAAGCTTCATTAACTGCTGCAAAATCATTTATATCAGCTAATAAAACCGTTATTTTTATAACATTATTCATATCTAAACCTTGCTCGTTTAAGATAGCTTTTATATTTCTTAAACTTTGTCTTGTAAGCTCTTTAATATCGCCTTTTACAAACTCTCCTGTACTAGGGTCAATTGGTAGCTGACCACTAACAAATACTAAATCATCTGATTTACCACACACACTATAAGGTCCAATAGCCTTTGGATAATTCATTTTTTCTCCTTTTTTGAAAAATTTTGCAAAAATATTAGCAAAAAAATATTAATTGATAAAAAATAATAAAAAATATTACTTTTTTTACTAAAATTTTATTAAATTTATCTAATTTTAAGAAAATTTTATTAAATTTACTTCAAAATAATAATTTTATTTTTAAAGGAGAGTTGAGATGTTTAGCATTTTGTTTTCACTAGTAGCAATTGCCATATTAGTTTTTATGCTTGCAAAAAAGATAAATGCTCATATGGCGTTGTTGCTTAGTGGTTTGTTTTTATTATTAGTTGCGACTATGCACGATAGTAATGCTATTTTTACTAGCAAAGTCTTAGACGCTAAAGGGGATTTAAATTTTTGGTTTTTTAATCTTTTTGAAGTTTTTAATAAAAACCTTTCTTCTACACTTAGTGGTCTTGGGCTTACTCTTATGTGTATAGCAGGTTTTAGTGCGTATATGGAGCATGTTGGGGCTAGTTATGCTTTATTTAAGGTTTTTGAAAAGCCACTTAGTATGGTAAAATCTCCTTATATGCTTTTAATAGTTTCTTATTTTGTTACACAATTTTTGGTAATTTTTATACCATCTCACGCTGGACTTGGACTTTTACTTATGGTTACTATGTATCCTATTTTGGTTAGGACTGGTGTTTCAAAATTATCAGCATTAACAGTTATTGGGACTTGTCAATATATTGACCATGGTCCTGGAAGTGGTAATGTTATATTAGCTGCTAAAACAGCAGGAGTTGATCCAGCTACTTATTTTGTTCAGTATCAATTACCAACTACTATACCTATTATATTAGCTGTTGCGATTGCTATTTATTTTACATCTAAATATTTTGATAAAAAAGATAATTTTGTGTTTAATAAAGATGAAATTGAAAAAGAACTTAGTGAAAATGGCGAAAATAAAACAAAATATCCGCCAAAAATTTATGCGATATTGCCAATAATTCCACTAATTTTAATATTAGGATTTTCAAAAGTTGTTGGAAGTAGCATAAAAATGAATGTTCCTGTAGCTATGATGATTTCTACATTTGCAGCAATTATTTTTGAAATGATTAGATATAAAAGCGTAATTGAAACTTTAAATTCTATTATGGTATTTTTTAAAGGTATGGGACATTTATTTGTAATAACCGTAAGCCTTATTGTATGCGGTCAAGTATTTGCTGCTGGGCTTTTATCAATAGGTTTTGTGGATACTTTAATTAATTTTGCAAAAGACGCTGGATTTGGTGTATTAGCAATAATTATATTTGTATCAATTTTACTTTCTTTATCAGCATTTTTGATGGGTTCAGGAAATGCAGCGTTTTTTAGTTTTGCACCATTAATTCCAAATATTGCAAAATCTTTTAATGTTGAAACAATTATGATGATAGCACCTATTCAAATAATGACAGGATTTGGAAGATGCGTAAGTCCAATTGCACCTGCTATTTTAGCAGTAGCAGGAATTGCTAAAGTTAGCCCATTTGCGGTTGTAAAAAGAACAGCAATACCTATGATAGTAGCTGGTATTGTAAATATTATTTGCACTTGTATTTATATTTAAAAAAAGGAGAGAATATGAAAACTAAAACAAAATTAATTCATTTAGGTCGTGGTCAGGATTTACCTGTAAAAGCAGTAAATCCTAGTGTTATGAGAGCTTCAACTATATTATTTAAAGACCATAAAACTTGGCAAGAATATCGTGAGCTTAGAAAAACGCAAAGAGTTTTAAGTTATGGTGCAAGGGGAACTGAAACTACTTTTGAACTTGAAAAACTATTATGTGAGCTAGAAGGTGGATTTAGAGCTTCGCTTTATCCAACAGGACTTGCAGCACTTGCTATGGTTTTATTAAATTATGCAAGTAAGGACGCACATTTTTTAATAACTGATGGAATTTATGGACCTGTTAGAACTATATGTGATTTGTTTTTAAATAAAGTTGGAGTAGAAGTTGAGTTTTTAAAAGCAGATGCTAGTGATGTTGAAAGTAAAATAAAGCCAAATACAAAACTTATTTTATGTGAAAGCCCTGGTTCTATTATGTATGAAATAATTGATGTTCCTAAATTATGCGAAATAGCACACAAACACAATATACCTGTAGCAATTGATAGCACATATTCAAGTGCATATTTATCAAATCCTATAAAACTTGGGGTTGATATTTGCGTAATTGCAGCTACAAAATACCTTAGCGGACATTCTGATGTTGTTATGGGTTGTGTGATTGTTAATGAAAAAGAATACAAAAATTTTAATGAATTACCAGAAGCTTTAGGTTTAACTACAAGTCCTGATGATTGTTATTTAGTTCTTAGGGGTATGAGAACTCTTGGAATTAGACTTAAAAATCACGAAGAAAATGCAGATAAGGTTGTTGAGTTTTTACAAACAAGAAAAGAAATTAAAAATATTTTTTATCCAAAATTACCAACCCATCCAAACAATGAAATATTTAAAAGAGATTTCATAGGAACTAATGGTATGGTAACTATAGAATTTAATTCAGGAATTAGCAAAGAACAAGCTATTAAATTCGTAGATGATTTGGAATATTTTTCAATAGGTGCTAGTTGGGGTGGATATGAAAGTCTTGCAACGGTTACTATGCCACCAAGAACTGCTACTAAAGTTGATAGTAATAGGGTTTTTGTGAGATTTCATATAGGTTTAGAAGACGCTAGTGATTTAATAGCTGATTTAGAACAAGCATTTAACAAAATTAAATAAAAGGAGAAATTATGACAGGTATTAGTGTATTTGATATGAGATTATTAGGTGATTCTTGGAGCACAAAAGCTATGCGTGATATTTTTTGTGAAGAAAATAGAATTCAAAAATGGCTTGATGTTGAAGCTGCACTTGCAAAAGCTCAAGCAAAGCTTGGCATTATCCCAGAAGCTGCAGCTACAGAAATAGCTAAAAAATCATTTTATAAATATATGGATATGGATTTTATATTTAATGAATATAAAAAGACAAAACATCCATTAGTTCCAACCGTTAGGGGCTTAGAAAAAGCTTGCGAGAATGGATATGGAGAATTTGTCCATTTTGGGGTAACTACTCAAGATATTATGGATACTGGGTTTGTTTTACAATTTAAAGAAGCTTTAAAGCTTATAAAAGATGATTTAAAAATCATAGCAAAATCTTTAAAAAAACTAGCAGTAGAGCATAAAAATACAGCTATGATGGGAAGAACTTTAGCGCTTCAAGCTCTTCCTATTACTTTTGGACATAAAGTTGCTATTTGGCTTGATGAGCTTAATAGACATTATGAAAGAATACTTGAATGCGAAGAAAGACTTTATGTAGGTCTTATAGTTGGTGCGGTTGGCACTAAAGCTAGTTTAAGTGATAAACATAATGAAGTTGAAAAACTAACAATAAAGAGTTTAGGATTAAAAGTTCCTTATATTTCTTGGCAACCAGCAAGAGATAGATTTATTGAGCTTGGATATGTATTAGCTAATATAAATGCTACTTTTAATAAAATAGCTCATCAGATTTTGATTTTATCTCATAATGAAGTAAATGAAGTGGCTGAACCATTTGGCAAAGGTCAAGTAGGAAGCTCTACAATGCCACATAAAAGAAATCCAGCAATAAGCGAAAATGCTGTAACAGTTAGCAATACTTTAAAAGCAAATATTGCAATTTTAAGCGATATTGAAAGACACGAACACGAAAGAGATGGACAAGTATGGAAAATGGAATGGAAATTACTTCCTGAAATCTTTTTAATGCTTTCTTGTGTTCTTGATAATATGAAAACAGCTTTAGGCGGATTAGAAGTTAAAAAAGATTCAATGTTAAATAACCTTAATACTTTAAAAGGTTTTGTTTTAGCCGAAAGGGTTATGTTTGCATTAAGTGAGCATTTTGGAAAACAACACGCTCATGAGATTGTATATGAAAATGCTATGATTGGAATTGAAAATAATAAAACATTCAAAGAAGTTTTATTAGCAGATAGTAGAGTAAGAGAAGTTTTAGATGAAAAATCAATAGATGCTTTACTTGATGCTACTACTTATGTTGGATATGCACCAAAATTAGTTGATGAGTTTTTAGAAAAAATTAAAAACGCAGAGATTTTAAAGGATTAATTATGCTTTATAGTGAAAAATTAGCTGAATTTGTAGTAAATAAAAGTTATGAAGATATACCAGCTGATGTAAAAACTAGAGCAAAAGAATTGATGTTAGATACCATTGGAGTTGCTCTTGCGGGTAGCAAAAATGATGCTATTTTAAAAACCATTAAGGCATTTAAAGAAGAGAATGCTAATACAAGCATTTGGGGTAGTGAATTTAAGGCTACCCCACTTAATGCTGCTATGATAAATGCTATGAGTTCTCATATACTTGATTTTGATGATACTCTAACAGAAGCTATACTTCACGCAAGTGCTATTTTAACCCCGCTTTGTCTTAGTTATGGATTTTCTAAAACAAATGATGGTAAAAAAATATTAAAAGCTTTTATTATGGGTTGGGAAGTTGCAGGAAGAATTGGGGTTGCTAGTAATGGGACATTTCATAAAAATGGTTTTCATACAAGTGCTATTGCTGGAGTTTTTGGAGCAAGTGCTGCAGCTTGTGTTATCAATGATTTAAATGTTTCGCAAACAATCAATGCTTTAGGTTTTGCTGCTAGTTTTGCAGGTGGGATAAATGAGTTTTTAAGTAATGGAAGCAATTCTAAAATACTTCATATAGCAAGTGCGGTTTTAAATGGAATTAGAGCTTGTGAATATGCAAAAGCTGGTCTTTTTGCTCCTGTTAGTATTTTTGAAGGTCGTGATAATATCTTTAGAGCATTTGGTATAGAAGATGAATGCGATAAGACAAGGCTTGATAAAAATTTAGGAAAAGATTATATGGTAAAAGAAGTATCAATTAAGCCATATCCAAGTTGTCATTTCGCACACGGGCTTATTGATTGTGCTAAAGAACTTAAAAATGATGGTTTAAAGCCTGATGATATAAAGGAGATTTTATGCTATGTAGATAGCGTTCCTATTTCTTTTATATGCGACCCTATAGATAAAAAACACAATCCAAAAACAGATTATGAAGCAAAATTTTCATTTGCGTATTTAATAAGTTATATGTTTATAGATGGTAAAGTGAATTTAAATTCTTATAATGAATTAAATCGTGAAGAGATTGTTAATTTTGCTAAAAAAATTAAATATGAAAAATATATTTCAGGTGGATTTCCAAAGTATTTTTGTGGCAAATTTAAAGCAACGCTTAATAA
The DNA here is from genome assembly GCF_020137585.1 of Campylobacter sp. RM12654. NCBI lineage: Bacteria > Pseudomonadati > Campylobacterota > Epsilonproteobacteria > Campylobacterales > Campylobacteraceae > Campylobacter > Campylobacter sp. RM12654. The sequence goes on along the minus strand of NZ_JACGAR010000010.1, from coordinate 37,809 downwards.
TGGAAGCACTATTATTAAAGAAGTAAAAATTAATAAAGGTAATCCAGATAATGCTTTAAGTTTAGATGAATTACTTGAGAAATTTAATGCAAATGTAAATGATAAAAATCTTTCAGAAAAAATTAAAAAACAAGTCTTAGATTTAGAAAACATAAAAAGTTTTGAATAAATTAAAATTTATCGTTTTTAGATTATAATAATTTAAAAACGATAAAGGTTAAATATGTTTGTTAATAGAGAAAAACATTTAAAAACTTTAAACGATGAATTTAATAAAATTGGTTTTACTTTCACTATTCTTTATGGTAGGCGTAGGGTTGGAAAAACTAGACTTATTAAAGAATATATAAAAGATAAAAAAGCTTTTTATTTTTTATCAAGCCTTGAAAATATTAACATTACAATTAATAGAATGAAAGATGAATTAGCTAATTTTTATAATGATGATTTGTTAAAACAAATTCAAATAAATGATATTAAAACTTTATTTTTATATGTAGCAAATAAAATAGATGAAAAAATAATAATAGTAATTGATGAGTTTCAATATCTTGCAAAGCTTGATAATTCTATTCCATCGCAATTTCAGTATATTTGTGATGAGATATTTAAGAATAAAAATATTCATTTGATTTTATGTGGCTCAATTATTTCTATGATGTATGAATATACATTATCATATAATTCTCCTTTATATGGTAGAAGAACTAGTGCTATTAAGCTTGAAGCACTTGAGTTTAAGTATTTAAAAGATTTTTTTCCTAATAAAACTAAAAATGAACTTATAGAAATATATAGCGTCTTTTATAGTATTCCAAAATATCTTGAGCTTATAAATGATAAAGGGGATATTTATGAAAATATTAAAGGAAATATTTTAAATCCAAATTCATATTTATATAATGAAGCTAGTTTTGTATTGCAAAATGAAATCAATGAACCTATAACTTATTTTTCAATTTTAAAAATTATTGCTAGTGGAGAACACAAGATTGGAAATATTGCTAGTAAATTAGGTAAAAGTCCAAATAATATAACATCTTTTATAGATAAATTAATTGAGCTTGATATTATTTATAAAATTATTCCTATAACCGAACAAAATCCAGAAAAATCAAAAAAAAGTTTATATTTTATAAAAGATAATTTTTTAAGATTTTATTTTGCATATATATTTCCTTATAAATCTCAACTTGAACTTGATAATACAGATTATGTAATTAATATAATTAAGACAAGTTTTATGGAATTTATAAGTAGGGTGTATGAAGATTTAGCGATTAATTATCTTTTAAATACACATAAAGACCTTTTAAAATGCGGTAGATGGTGGGATAAAAATACAGAAATTGATGCGGTTGGGGTCGCTAAAGATTATTTAATAGTTGCTGAATGTAAATATAAAAATAAAGCAGTAGGAACTAATGTTTTAGAAGATTTAAAAGCAAAAGCTACTAAAATAGATAGTAATTTACCTATTAAAAAATATATTTTATTTAGCAAAAGCGGTTTTACAAATGATTTAAAAGCACTTGCTAGTGATGAAATACAATTAATTGAATTATTATAAATTTCGTATGTTTAAGGCATACGAAATTTAGTTTATAGGCTATATAAATTAGGCTTTCTTTGAGATATACAAGGCAAGGCTTTTCTAACTTCATCAATTTTATTAAAATCAATTTCAAATATTTGAATACCTTCATCAACGCCAAGTTTTATTTCTTCAAGTCCAAGTGGATTTATTAGGCACGAGCGACCTGTGTAGATATTACCTGTTTGATTACTAGCACATAAATATATTGTGTTTTCTAAAGCTCTTGTTTTAGTAAGTAGCATAAAATGTTCATCTTTATATTTGCCATCTACCCAAGCAGTAGGAACTAATACAAGCCTTGCACCATCAAGTGCTAAAGTTCTAGCAATTTCAGGGAAACGAAGTTCATAACACACCATTATCCCCATTTTGCCCCATTTTGTATCAAAGGCTTTTATTTTTTCATTACTTGCATTTATATCTTTACTTTCATCATAGCTAAAAGCATCGTAAAGGTGAGTTTTTGAATATTTATGGATTATTTTGCCACAATCAGCAAAAATTACACTATTTTTAGTTTTTTCATTATCTTTTTCATAAAAGCCAAAAACAACTGCGATATTTAACTCTTTACTTTTATTAATAATGCTTATTACAAATTCTTCATCAATATTTTGAGCAATGGTATTAAAATTAATCCCTTCATTACTAGGCACAAAAGCCTGTGAAGTTTCTGGAAACACCACAAGCTCAGCACCAAAAGATTTTGCCTTTTGCATAAAATCAATAATTTTTTCAAGGTTAATTTTATAATTTCTATCGGTTTTTATTTGAGCTAAAGCAATTTTTAATTTATTCATCATAAACCCTCAAAATATTTATTTGCACCTAAAATTTCGCTAAGTGGAATGCCTTTATCTATTTTTGCTTTTGTTTCAATTTCTCCTATTTGAACATTTATTGCTCTTTTGCCAAGTTCTTCAACATTATCAATATCTGGATTTAAAACTAGTATTCCATCATCATCAGCTATTATCAAATCTCCTGGATTTATAACAACATTATCAATAGCAATAGGAACATTAATTGAGCCTTCAATTCCTTTAATTCTAGTTGTTAAAGCACTAACATTTCTATACCAAACATTAACGCCAAGATTTTTAATAGCATTCAAATCAGTTACACAACCATCAATGATTACTCCACCAACTTTTTTGTGTCTTGCCATATAGCAAACTAATTCTCCAAAAGGTGCTCTTTCATAATCTTTATTAGTATCAATTACTACAATATCACCTTCATTTACAATATCAAATACTTTATGAACAGCAGTAGAATCAAGGTGTGGTATTCTAACGGTTATAGCAGTTCCTACTAATTTTTTTCCACTATGAAGTGGCTTTAAATTTCTAATAAAACCACAATCTTGCATATGTCCTATAGTTGAAGGGCAAACCTCTTTATAAAGATTAAGAATTTCATCTGAAACTTTACTAACTCTTTTGTTTAAAATAAACATTTTTTCTCCTTTTATTAAAATTAATTACTTTCTAAAGCATTGTCGGGTTTTACAAATAAATAAGCTATCATAGCAAGTGTTACAGGAATTATATTAAATAATATAGCTATATTCCATCCATATTTTTGTGCCATCCAGCCAACTAAAATAGGCGAAAACGCTGAACCTACATTTCCCCATAAATTCATCCAAGAGCTAACCGCTGCTGCTTGACTTCTACCTTTATCAGCTGCAACAGCCCAAGATACAACAACAGGAAGTCCTAAAAATCCAAAACCAAGACTTAAAAATAAAATACTAAGCATTGTATTTTCAACATATACAACTAAAAATAAGCATATATCAAATATTAAAAATCCAGCAACTGCTAAATAAGTTCTAGCTTTTTTAAAACTATTTGTAATTTTTAAAATCTTATCGCTTAATCCACCACCAAGTGCAACAAATATACAAATAGCAAGCCAAGGAGCTCCAGCGTAAAATCCCATAGCTTTTAAATCAAGCCCTTTAGCTTCTAGTAAGAATGTAGGAAGCCAAGTCATAAACATACCTGTCATATAAACACAAAAAAAGTATGCAATTCCAAGTGCATAAAATTCTTTATTTTTTAAGAATGCTTTCCAAGGAGTTTTTTTAATACTATCTACAAATCTTTCACTTTGAATATATAAAAGTTCGTCTTTACTAATAAATTTATTATCTTCAGGTCTTGATGAACTTATAAAATAATAAATCAAGGCGATTAAAATTCCAATCGCACCAAATACATAAAATACACTATGCCAACCATAATTATTGACAAGCCAAACAGATATAAATGGAGCAATTACTGGCCCAAAGTATGAACCTGCTAGTAAAAATGAAGCTGCTCTTGCTTTTTCTTTTTTGCCAAACCAGTTATTATTAAATGCTGCATTGCTAGGATATATAGGAGCTTCTCCTAAACCAAATAAAAATCTAACTACTAAAAGTAGCATAAATGTTCCTGCAAGTGGCGTTAAAATAGTAAAAATTGACCATAAAATTAATGCAAAAATAGTCATAAATTTATTGCCAAATTTTTGAATTAAAATACCACTTGGAATTTGAGCTGCGGCATAAGCTATAAAAAATGCAGAATTTAATAAGCCAAATTGAGTTTTATCTATATTAAATTCTTGCATCATAAAACTAGCAACGACAGAAATATTTGCCCTATCCATATAAGCGATTAAGCCTATTAGGAAAAATACAAAGGCTATAAGCCACCTAAATCTCATAATTTCTCCTTTTTTTTAAAATTAACTTATTTTCATTATATAAAAATAATAAAATTTTATTATTATTTTTTCTAAAATTAATAAAAATTTGTTACTTTTTGTAATATTTTATGAAAAAGTAAGAAAAATTAAGAAAATTTATTAAAAAAAATCAAAAAAATTATTATTTTAAGAAAATTTTAAAGATGGGGGGGGTATAATCAAATGATGATTTTTAAATAAAGGAGAAAAGATGAGCAATTTTGCTTTAATTTCGGTCTTAATAGCTTCTATTGCTTTAGTTGTGTTTTGTATTACAAAACTTAAAATCCACGCTTTTTTATCATTAAGCTTAGCAAGTATTTTTGTCGCACTTATAACTGGTGTTGATTTAACAAAAATTGGTTCTATTATTGAAAATGGAGTAGGTGGGACGCTAGGATTTTTAGCTGTTATTATTGGTTGTGGAAGTATCTTAGGAAAAATGTTAGAAGTTAGTGGCGGAGCGCAAAAAATAGCCCTATCATTACTAAATCTACTTGGTAAAAAAAGAGCTGATATTGTTATGATGTTGGTTGGATTTATTGCTGGTATTCCTGTATTTGTTGAGGTTGGATTTGTCTTATTAGTGCCTTTAGTTTTAGTTGTAGCTAAAGAAATAGGTGTTAGTAGAATAAAAATAGGCATAGCATTAGCAACTTCACTAATGGCAGTTCATTGTATGGTGCCACCACACCCAGCAGCTACTAGCATAGTAGCTACTTTAGGTGCTGATATAGGTCAAGTAATTTGGATGAGTATAGTTGTGGGTATGATATGTGCTTTTATAGGTGGGGTTTTGTTTTTGAAATTCTTTGATTTTTCAAAAGATAATGAGATGAGTGTTTTTGATAATACAAGTTCTACTTATAACTCTATGCCAAGCACAGCAATTACTTATTTTACAATACTTTTACCTTTAGTTTTAATGTTGCTTAAGACTTTAGTATTTAAAGATAATGCAGTATTTGCATTCATTGGAAATCCTATTATCGCATTATTAATAAGTGTTTTTGTAGCATACTATACTTTAGGCTTAAAGCAAGGCTATTCTATGCAAAATTTAATGGAATTTAGTTCTAATTCATTTATGCAAATTGCTTCAATTTTATTAATCATAGGAGCAGGTGGAGCTTTTAATGAGATATTAATTGCTTCAGGCATTGGCGAAGCATTAAAGCAGACTTTAGGAAGTTTGAGTTTAAATCCTGTATTTTTAGCTTGGTTAATTGCTATTATTTTACATGCTAGTGTTGGAAGTGCAACGGTTGCTATGATTAGTGCAGCAGGAATTGTCTTGCAAATGGATAGTAATGTTAGTAAAGAAGTTTTATGCCTTGCAATAGGAAGTGGTGCTATAGGTTTTACTATCGTAACAGATAGCTTATTTTGGCTAGTAAAAGAAAGCTTAGGAATGAGTGTAAAGGCTATGTTTAAATACTTTACAAGTGCGACTTTAGTAGCAAGTATAAGTGGTTTAATCTTAAGCTATGTTTTATCAATAATTTTATAAGGAGTAAAAATGTTAATTGAAAATCTAAAAGCAATGAAAGAAACAAGTTGGATTAATACAAATCTAAGTAATGATGTATTAAATGAATTAAACAAAGGTGCTATTAAGCTTGATAGAATTGATGATGCAAGGGCTAGACTTAATCGTTTTGCACCTTTACTTAAGATAATTTTCCCTGCTACAAATATTACTAATGGTATTATAGAAAGCCCATTAGCTTGTGTGAATAATTATAAAAAAGAGTTAGAAAAATTAAGTGGTGCTAGTATTCAAGGCGATGTTTATATAAAACTTGATTCGCATTTACCAATATCAGGCTCTATTAAGGCTCGTGGTGGAATATATGAAGTATTAAAACACGCAGAAGATTTGCTAATAGAAAATAATATGCTAAGTATTCAAGATGATTATTCAAAACTTGCCGAGCCAAAATATAAAGAATTTTTAAGTAAATATAAAATAGCAGTTGGCTCAACAGGTAATCTTGGTCTTTCAATAGGAATTATGAGTGCAAAACTTGGCTTTAAAGTAGAAGTTCATATGAGTGATTGTGCTAAAGAATGGAAGAAAAAAATGCTAAGAGAGCACGGATGCAGCGTGATTACTTATGAAGATGATTACGGCGTCGCAGTAGAGCAAGGAAGAAAAAGTTCTGAAAATAATCCGTATTGTTATTTTATAGATGATGAAAACTCGCATAATTTATTTTTAGGATATAGCGTTGCTGCAAAGAGATTAAAAGGACAATTTCAAGCATTAGATATTAATATCAGCAAAGATAGACCGCTTTATGTTTATCTTCCTTGCGGTGTTGGTGGTGGTCCTGGTGGGGTTGCTTATGGGCTTAAGGCTGAATTTTGCGATTGTGTAAAATGCTTTTTTGCTGAGCCAACGCATAGTCCTTGTATGATACTTGGACTTGCTACCGGAAAACATAATGAAATAAGTGTAGCTGATATTGGGCTTGATAATATTACGGCTGCTGATGGGCTTGCTGTTGGTCGTGCGAGTGGTCTTGTAGGTAAAGTGCTTGAGCGTGTAATTGATGGAAGCTTTACGGTAAGTGATGAGAATATGTATAGATATTTAAGCTTACTTGCATCTAGCGAAGGTATTAAGCTTGAGCCTTCGGCTTTAGCTGGAGTTAAAGGCTTAATGATTTCTAATGAGCTTAAAACTGAACACAAAAACGCAATTCATCTAATATGGGCAACAGGTGGAAGTATGGTGCCAGACGCTGAAATGGCTGAATTTATTAAAACAGGAGATGAATTATTATAAAATAAGCCCTAAAATAGGGCTTATAATTACTTTACGCAACTATAATTTACAAAACATTTACCGAGGGCTTTATGAATCAACAAACAAGAACAGAATATATAAAATTAGTGCATTTTTTAGCACAAGCTTTAGGCAAGGATTATGAAATAGTTTTGCACGATATAAATGATGATGGAATGAGTATTGCAGAAATTGCTAATAATCACATAAGCGGAAGAAGTATTAATTCTCCTATTACAGGATTTGCACTTGAGCTTGTTAATAAAAAGATTTATGAAGAAAGAGATTTTTTAAGCAATTATAAAGCAAGTGCAGGTGGAAAAAATATAAGAGGTAGCACATTTTTTATCAAAGAAGGCAATAAATTAAGTGGAATGCTATGTATAAACTACGATAAAAGTAGAATGGAAAATATAGCAGCACAATTATTAGGTAGTGATATACCTGTAGAAGAAGCTGCTTATGAAGAAGTTTTGAGCCTTGATTTAAATGAGCTAATTCAAGAATTAACAGGGCTTAGCGTAAATGAGCTAAAAAATACTAATCTAAAACCAAAACAAAGGCAAATAATAGTAGATAAAATCTATGAAAAAGGTATTTTTAATATAAAAGGCTCAATTACAGAAATAGCTAATCTTTTAAATCTTTCAGAATCAAGCATATATCGTTGTATAAACAAATCTAAACAAAAATTTTAATCAAGCATAAACGCTTGATTAAGTTAAATTCCATTAGTATTTAGTGCTAAAATCTCAATAGTAATTAATATTAAAGGTATTTTTATGAAAGTAATTTTTGGCCCAGTTAATTCAAGAAGATTTAAAAAATCTTTAGGTATAGATTTAAGCCCTAATGAGAAATGTTGTAATTTTGATTGTTTATATTGTGAACTTGGAAAAGCTAAATTAAGATATGAAAATAAATCAAATTTAAGTGTTGAATATATAATAAATGAGTTAAAAGAAGCTTTGAAAATACATAAAGATTGCGATTATATAAGCATTAGTGCAAATGGCGAACCTACTTTATATCCATATTTAGATGAATTGATTATAAAAATAAATGAAGTTAAAAAGAATGCAAAATCATTAATTTTGAGTAATGCAAGCACAATTTTTGATAAAAATATTCAAAAGGCATTATTAAATCTTGATAGCGTTAAACTAAGCATTGATAGTGTAAATCCTAAGGTATTTCGCAAAATTGATAGAACGAATATAGATATAAATAAAATAGTTCAAGGTATAAAAGAATTTAGTCAAATTTATAAAGGTGAGTTGATTTTAGAATGCTTGGTTTTAGATGGTATTAATGATGATGAAAAGGATTTTATTGCTTTAAATGATATTTTAAAGGATATTAAAGCAACTAGACTTGATTTAGGAACTATTGATAGACCGAGTGATTATAATGTAAAGGCTGCAAGTTTTGAGAAATTAAGCAAATTGGCTAGTTTGATAACTAATATAAAAGTTAATATTATGAGTAGAAAAACTAATATAAATAAATATGATGATTTGCTTAAAACTATTAGTTTAAGACCATTAAGCTCACAAGAAATTGATGAAAAAGATATAAAAATGTTAGATGAATTAGTAGATAAAAATATAATAAAATGTGTGAAAATAAATGATATTAATTTTTATAAATTAAACAAATCAAATTCTAATTAATATAAAAGCTATTGTGATTAATTTACTTATTTTAAGTGTATTTATAAACCAAGTGCGAATGAAAGAAAAAGGGCTTGATTTTAACATCAAGCTTTGTTATATCAATATTAAAATTATTTAAAAAATATTCATACAAAAGCGAATAGTTAGAATTATTCATATAAATACAAATAATATTCTCATCATCTTCTATTAGTAAAATATCATAAAATCTTTGATTATTTAAAGTAAAAATTTTATAAATATTTTTAAAAAATACTAAAAGTATAAAATTACAAACACTTATAAAAATATAAAATATACTTAAAAAATTATTTAATTTATATAATTGTTGTTTGCTTTGAATATTAAGGCAGGTTTTATAGATTTTAGCATTTTTTAAATATATTGTTTTTTCTTCTTCATTAAGCTCATCTCTTTGCCTACAACTATGATTAACAAAATGTATAAAATCCTTATGAAAATATATAATATTAGGTTTTTTAAACTTATAATGCAAATATCTCTCATCAAAATATGCAGCAATAATAAATAAATTAATACTAGAAACTTTCATAGAAAAATTTCCAATATACATAAAAACACAAAAACAAATAAACAAAGCGCTAGAATGAACTAAGCTAGTAATATAAGCGTTTTTATCTTTTAAAGAAAATAAAGGCGTAAAATTACTAGAAGTTAAATATTCGCTCAAATTTTCTCCTTTTTTAAATTTGTTTCACAATGTAAAGATTCTAATTCAGTAAATGTATAAGGGTATGCCCTTGTGTAAAGATAATATGCGTTAGATACAATATTTGCAATACTATGTATATAAATTTCATATGTTGGATATGCATTATAATAGTAAATCTTATAAACCAAAAAATAATCTCTTTCTTTGTAATTTATCGTAAAAATTCTTTGTGTAAGCTCATGAAAATCTGTTGATATTTTTATTCTATTAGATTTTTTTATGACATCTAACAGATTTTTATTTTTAATAGGATGATTGCAAAAATCTTTTTCTATAAACAAAATATTTCCAAATTCTCCTGATAAGGCTAAATAATTTTTATCATCTAAAACTACATCGCCAATAGTTATATTTTTGTGTTTTTTTATGTATTTTTTACCCTTAATTTTACTTGCAAAATAGAGCTCTCCATTTTTATCAACTTCATAAAAAGAATAACTCACATCATTATCAACACCATAGATATTATCACGCCCTATATCTTTATAAACTTTTCTATCAAGCCCTAAATCCCAGCAGTATTTAAGAGTGTCTTTTACTTCTTGGCTTGTGTAAGGCTTAGCATCTATAATTTTTGGCTTAATTTTTATATATTTGTATCTAAAAAAATTTTGCCAAAAATTATTTATTGATATCTCTTCACAATCTACTGTGCATTTACGCTTATAACAATCAGTTGAGTTTTCTTGAATTATTTTTATATGTTCTATTAATTCTTTAGGATAGGTTTTTGAGTTTTCAAGACTAGTGTTAAGCTCTTTTATTCTAGTTTTATAAGAATTTATAATGCAATTATTATCATCTTTACAATCACTAATACTTTTTAAAAATTCATCTTGGTCTTGTCTTATTTCTTTTGTAATATAAGGAAAGCTTTTATAAATACTATCTAGCTCTATTTTTAACTTATTTATTTGATATGAATAAATATTTGTAATTAGTAAAATCATTAATATTTTAAACATAACTCTCCTTTATTTTTCATATCATAGCATTATTTAAGAATATTTCTTGGTTTATAAATGTGTTTAAAAGTTAAAATATGATTTTAAATTCTTAGAATTTAAAATGGATAATTAAATATTTTTAATACTTTTAATGTGTTTTTATGAATATGAGTAATTATAGTGAAATTAAGCTAGGAAAACCTAGCTTAATTTTTTAATGTAGTTCTTTCCAGATTGCGTTTTTCCAAGCATAAGCTAATATTGCTAATAATGCAAAATAAGCCATTATTTTGTATCCTAAATCTTCGCGTTCAGCTTTTTTACTATCTCCAACGCTAGTTAAATAAGCAACAACATCATTTTGAGCTTGTTCGTTAAGTCCAACTCTAGGCATTGCAGTTCCTGGAAGTTGTTTTTGAGTATCGTTTATAAATTTATGTAAATACTCATCTCCTTTAGCACGAATTATTATTGATAAATCAGGTGGCGTTGAACCCATATAATCTTTTAAATCTCCGCCATTTACTTTAGCAATAAAACCATCGTATTTAACATCATGACATCTTCCGCAAGCTTCTTCAAAGATAACTTTTTTGTTCTCAAAATTAATTTTTGCAACTTTTTCGCTATCGCTTAATTTACTTGCATTTATTTCATTAGCAATTTTTGCTTTTTTTGCTTCAAGAGCAGCTTTTCCGATACTATTTAAATATCCTACTATATTAGCAACTGATTGAGCATTTTCATCACTTATACTGCCATCATCTTCTAAAAATGCTGTCATCATAGGGTGTGGATTTTCATCATTATATTTTTTGTTATTTTTCATAGCAAGTGCAGGATTAAGAGAAATTGCCATTAAGAATTTACTATCATAAATAGCTCCTGCTGTGCTTAAATCAGGATAAATAATACCTTGAGCGCTAATTCCATCATCAGCAGCTACTAATTCATCAAATTCAACTCTATGACAGCTAGCACAATTAGCTTCAAAATCAGCCTTTCCAGCTTCAACATCAGTTTTTAAACTAGCTATTTTATCAACATTAGCCCAAAGTTTTTTAGTATCTTCTAATTTTTTTGTAGCAAAATCAATATCATCTTTTTTACCACTTTCATTAGCTTTTTTTAATTCAACTTCAGCTTGAGCTATATCGCCTGCTTTAAAATCAAAATTAACTTCGCTAGTATGTTCGTGCATTTGTGAATGAGCGTAAGGCTCAACTCCCCAATAAACAATACCTGTGAATACAACTAATATTGCAAATATTTTTAACTCTTTCATTACTTAGCCTTTCTTTCCATAAGAGTAATTACTGGTAAAACTACTATTAATAATGCTAAAAATGTAACAGAAGCAATAGTTGCTATTGTATTATTAATTCCAACAGGAGGTAATTTACCATAAATAGTAAGAACAATCATATCAATTACTAATAGCCAAAACCATACAAAAAATGCTCCACGCTTATGTGCAGGCGCTACTACATTTGAGCGGTCTAGGAATGGTAATACAAAGAAAATTACTTGAGCTATACCAAAGCAAGCAAGACCAACTTCATAAGAAAATCCTCTTAAGATTTCATAACTCCATAAGAAATACCATTCAGGATAAATATGTGGTGGAGTTTTAAGTGCATTTGCTGGTTCAAAGTTAATTGGATCCATAGCAAAATCATAGTGAAAGCATACTAGATAAAAATAGAAAATCATAAATAAGCAAACATAAAAAATATCTTTACATAAGAAATCAGGCCAAAATGATATAACTTTCGCTTCTTTTTTCTTGCCAGCTAAATATTTTTCAGCTTCTAAATCAAAATCAATTTCTTCAGCAATTTCGTTATTTACATGTGGAAATCTTAAAGCATAAAAGTGAATTGCAACAAATGCAATAACAACTATTGGTAATAAGCAAACATGTAGCATAAAAAATCTATTTAATGTAGCATCTCCAACAGCGTAATCACCTCTAATCCATTCAACTAATTCAGGTCCTATGAAAGGAATACCACCAAAAAGATTAGTAATAACCATAGCAGCCCAATAGCTCATTTGTCCCCAAGGTAGCATATAACCACTAAATGCTTCAGCAGAGAATAATACGAATAATACCATACCACTTATCCAAATGATTTCACGACCTTTTTTATAAGAGCCATAATAAATACCTGTTAATAAGTGTATATACATTACTAAAAATACTACCGACGCAGCAACCCCGTGCATATGTCTCCATAGCCAACCATATTCAACTTCTTGCATAATAGTTTTATTTACACTATCAAAAGCAAGTGCAACATCAGGTTTATAATACATTACAAGTAAAAGTCCTGTAATAAATAGTATTGCAAACATAGTAAGTAAAATTACTCCCATTGCCCATAAAAAGTTAATTTTCTTAGGAATCCAGTATTGTGTCATCATAACTTGCATAAATTTTTTGATAGCAAGTCTTTGATCTAGCCAATCAACAATTCCATTTGATTTTTCAAAATGTGCCATGATTAAGCCTTTCCTACATTTTTCATAATTTCTTCATACTCTTTGCCAACTTCTCCTAAAACTAATTTAGTTCCATCAATTGAAAAAGGTGGAATTTCAAGTGGTTTAGGAGGTGGTCCTGACATATTTTTTCCGCTTACATTAAATTTTCCACCATGACAGGCACAAACAAATTCTTTATCAGCTGAATGATATGCTGGAATACAACCTAAATGAGTGCATAGTCCAATTACTACCGTATATCTTGCATCTCCTGCTATTATATCTGTATTGCTTTGTTCCATATCACTTGATTTTTTTAGAATGAATATTGGTTTTTTTCTCCATTCAACAGTTCTTAGCTCTCCATCAGCTAAAGGCGATAAATCAACGGTTGTAAAACCTGCTGCTTTTACACTAGGAAGTGGATCCCAAGTTTTTTTCATACCCACTAGTGTAAAAACACCACCAACAGCCGCAGCAGCGCCTAATGTAAAGCCCATAAAGCTTCTTCTACTAGCCATACTTATCCTTTCATAAAATTTGAAAATAAATAGCTAGTTTAGTGAAAATTGGGTAAATATTACAAGAGTATATTATTATTAATAGTTTTGGAATATTATTTGCTATGGGATTTTTGCATTTTAATTTAAGGAGAGAAAATGGAATTTTATAAATCTAAACCATTGATTGTAAGTGCCTTAGCCGGTAGAGATTTAAGAAATAAATTAATTAGCTCAAACATAGCTAATATTGATACTCCTTTTTATAAATCAAGAGATATTGATTTTGAAACAGCCTTAAACGAAAATGCAAATAAACTTTACAAAACTACACAAAATGCACAAATTGCAGCTACAAATTTTATGCATTTTGGAAAAGGTATGAGTAATAAACTAGCAGTTACTAATGAAAGGCATTTACAACCATTAGAATTTGAAAATAGCGAAAATGGAACTATTTTTGCTAGAGATGGACATTTGCAAAGAAATGATGCAAATACCGTTGATTTAGATGTAGAAACAAGTGAATTAAGCAAAAACGCAATTATGATTAGTGCGCTTGATTCTGTGCTAAAAAAACAAAGTGAAGTTGTAAGAACTATAATTGAGAGTAGTTCTAAATTAAGTTAAGGGATAATTTATGGCATTTTTAAGCGATTTTGATATTAGTGGATATGGACTAAGCGCTCAAAGATTTAGAATGAATTTAATTAGCTCAAATATAGCTAATGCAAATACTACTAGAACAAATGAAGGTGGTCCTTATAGAAGGCAAGATGTAGTATTTAAAGCCGTTAATTTTGATGATGTTTTAAATGAAGAAATTAATTCTAAAAATAGTTTTTTTGAGTATGAAAATCCTTTAAATGACCCTGTAAATTTTCCTGAAGCAAAGCCTGCTGTTATGGGTGTAGTAGTAGATAAAGTAGTAAGAGATGATAAGGATTTTATATTAAAATACGAGCCAAATCATCCCGATGCAAATGCTAAAGGATATGTAGCATATCCTAATATAAATCCTGTTGTAGAAATGAGTAATTTAATTGAGGCAACAAGGGCTTATCAAGCAAATGTGGCAGCATTTACAAGTGCTAAAACAATAGCTCAAAGTGCTATTGATTTATTAAGATAGGAATTTAAAATATGAATAATATTAAAATCAATCCAAGTTTGATTCAAAGTATTGAAAATACCAAATCAAATTCTAATAAAGTTGATAATGGTTTTTCATTTGCAGATGCTTTAAAACAAGAATTAGAAGAGCTAAATAAAGAACAAATTGTATCAGATAAAGCTATGGCTGATGTAGCTACTGGAAATGTGAAAGATTTACATCAAGCAGCTATTGCTATTAACAAGGCTGAAACAAGTATGAAATTTATGTTAGAAGTTAGAAATAAAGCTATTAACGCATACAAAGAGATAAGTAGAACTCAAATATAAAAAATGCAAACACCTTACGAGCCTAGTAAAAAGACTTTTATAGTATTGTTTTTTTTGTTGCTCGCTTCTTTTTTTATTATTTTTTCTTTTGTTAGAAGCAAAACTAATGAAAGGAATGTAGGTAGTATTGAAAGAGGTGAGCGAGTAGGTGCTTTAAATGGAGATATTATTAGTGCTGATGGATATACATTAGTAACTAGTAGAAGAATTTATAGAGCTGAAATTGATATTAGAAGTATTAATTTAGATAAATTAGATTATTTTTTAAAATTATTTCAGATTTATGCCTTTATTGATGATAAAGAAATGAAAGATATTAAAGCAAGATTATTAAAAGCTTTAAAGCAAAAAAAAGTTTATAATTTTGTTTTATCAAAAGAAATTGATTCAAAAGCCGCAAGTTATTTACAAGAATTATCTAAAAAACTTTATGTTTCAGGATTTTTTAAATCCTTTAAAAATGCAAATGGAAAAGTAAGTACAAGAAGACTTGAGATAATTGAACATAAAGAAGAAAGAGTTTTTTCTAAAGGAGATATTTTAACCCCAATTCTTGGTTATTCTCAACTAAGTTTAGAAGATGGAATATATTCAAATATTCCAAAAAAGGGTTTGGAAAAATATTATGAGCAGTATTTAAGTCCTAAAAGTGATTATAAAATAACAGGTAGTAAGGATATTGGTGGAAATATAATCATAAATTCTGATAGCTTTTTAAGTGATAGAATTAATGGTAGTAATGTATATTTAAATGTAAATTTAAAGCTTCAAAAAGGATTAGAAAATATAGCAAGTGTTGCTAGAAAAAATTTTGGTGCTAAGCAAGTAATAATAGGCATTTTAGATAGCAAAGACGCAAGTGTAATTGCACTAGCAACTAGCAAAAGGTATGACCCATATCATAGAAAAAGTGATTTATCGTATCTAAATACCGACGCTGTAGAATTTGAATACGAACCAGGCTCCGTAATTAAACCAATTGCTTTTGCTAATTTATTAAAACTAAATCGCATAACTCCTTTTGAATGGGTAAAGACTTATGGCGGAAGAATGAAGCTTGATAAGTTTTACATAACAGATACACATCCTATGGATAGTATGATTGCTGAAGATATTATAGTTCATTCATCAAATATAGGAATGGTTCAAATTTCTAATAAAGAAAATGTAAAAGAATTAATTAATGGTTATTTGGAATTTAATTTAGGAAATTTAACTGGTATTGACTTGCCTTATGAAAAAGCAGGTTTTATAAAAGATGCTAAAAAAACTTATGAAGTAGAAAAAAACACTATGGCTTATGGATATGGTTTTAGAACCACCTTTATACAACTTTTAGCAGCTTATAATGTATTTAATAATCGTGGAATTTGGATTAGTCCTAAAATTGCTAAATATTATAATGAAGATAAGGAATTAAAAGAAATATATACTAAAACAGAAAAAGAAGTCTTGCCACTTGAAATTGCAAAGCAGATGAATAGGATATTAATAAAAACTGCAAATCAAAAATCTTTAGCAAAATATTGGCCTTTAGGAATTAGCGTAGGTGGTAAAACAGGAACAGCAAGAATTAGCGTTAGTGGAAAATATGAAAGAGAATATAATGCAAATTTCTTCGGTTTTGCAAATGATGAAAACAATAGATACACAATTGGTGTTTTAGTAATGAGCCCTGATAAAGATAAAGAAGGATATTATGCAGCTCAAACAGCTTTACCTGTTGCAGCACTTGCTATTAATCAATTAATAGAAGATGGTTTTTTAAAGCCAAGTTATAATAGAATTGATTAATATTTATTTTATAAAATGCCCCTAAAAACGGATAAATAATGCAAAATATTAAAAATCAAATGATTTCATTTGCTAATGAAATATTAAAAAATTTTAATGGTGCTGTTTTAGGGCTTAGTGGTGGGCTTGATAGTGCTATTGTATTAAGAATATTAAGCGAGTGCGAAAAAAAGCCACATTGTCTTATAATGCCTACTAATATTTCAAATAAAACAAATCTTGATGACGCTATTAATTTAGCAAATAAATATGCTTTAAAATATGAAATTATAAATATTCAAAACATTTTAGATGAATTTATTAAAGCAAGTGGTTCTAATGATAAGGTATTAATAGGAAATTTTGCAGCTAGGATTAGAATGACTTTATTATATGATTATTCAGCTAAGCATAATTTATTAGTAGCAGGGACAAGCAATAAGAGTGAATTAATGTTAGGATATGGCACTATTTGGGGAGATTTAGCCTGTGCTTTTAATATTTTAGGCGATTTTTACAAGAGTGAATTATTTGAGTTTGCTAAATTTTTAGAACTACCTAATAATATAATTAGTAAAAAACCAAGCGCAGACCTTTATGAAGGTCAAGATGATGAGAGCGATATTGGTTTTACTTATACAGAAATTGATAAGTTTTTAAAAAATTATGAAAAAAATATAATTGATAATAATTATATAAAACTATTAGATAGAATAAATAAAAATAAGTTCAAAAGAGAAAATATAAAAATATTTAAAAGGTCATAAATATGAAAGAAATTTCTTGTTTTTTAAATGTAATTACAGAAGATGATAAAGAGTTTTTAATTAAATCATTAGATAATGATATAAATAGTATTAAATTATTAGAAGATAGTTTAAGTGAAATTTATAAAGGTTCTCGTATAGTTTTAACCAATAATCACACAGCAGCACACCATTTAGCTTTAAGTGCGATTGATTTAAAGCGTGGAGATAAGGTAATTTGCTCTGTAAATTCATTTCCAACAATTGCTCAAAGTATTAGATATTTTGATGCTGAACCTATTTTTGTAGATGTTGAGCTTGATAGTTTTAATATTGATATAAAGAGTTTAGAAGAAGCACTAATTAAACATAATCACAAGAAATTAAGAGCAGTTTTTGTAAATCATACCGCAGGGCTTGCAGCAAAACTTGATGAAATTAGAGCTTTATGTGAAAAATACAATGTATCTGTAATAAATGATTGTGGTTTTGCACTTGGTATGGAGTATAAAGGCGAATTAGTAGGAACTAAGGATTTAATATCTTCTTTTGGGTTTAATGCGATGAGAAAAGACCCTGTGTTTGCAGGCGGATTTTTAGTAATTAATGATGAAAAAGTTTATGAAAGAGCAAAATTATTAAACTCAAATGGAATTTCATCAAATGCTTGGGGAGATGATGGCAATCTTGGATATTTTTATGATGTAACAGATATTGGACACGAGTATGAAATCACTAAAGTATGTGCGTCTTTAGCTTTATCTAAAGTAAAAAATTATAAATATTACTTAAAAAGAAGAAGAGAAATAGCAAATATTTATAATGAAGAGTTAAAGGGTTTAAAGCATATTAAATTGCCTACAACAACCCCAGAACACACATTTTTAAGATATATCATAAAGGTTGATAAAAATAGAGATAATTTTGCTAAAAAGCTAAAAGAAATGGGGATAAATACAGGAATTCATTTCATACCTTTAAATTTCTTAAGCTACTATAAACAAAAATATAATCTAAAAATCAATGATTTTCCAAATGCTTTAGCAAACTATGCTCAGATTTTATCAATACCAATTCATATAAATCTTAGCGATGAAGATGTAAAAAGAGTTTGTGATGCTATAAAAACTCTTGATTCAAGCTGGATTTAATGGGTTTTATTGATAGATATTTTTTTAATCCTAATTTATGGCAAAAGATTTTAATTTTCACTCTTTTGCCGTTTTCTTATATATATTCTTTTATTGCTAGTAAAAACTTTAAATCTACAAAGAAAAATGATTTTAAAATTCCAATAATTAGCGTAGGAAATATCAGCGTAGGCGGTAATGGTAAAACCCCATTTTGCAAGGCTTTAAGCGATATGCTTTATCCTATTTATAACGATGATATTTTTATTATTCTTCGTGGTTATAAACGCAAAAGCAAAGGTTTGCTTGTAGTAAAATTGCGTAATCAAATTCTAAGCGATTATTTAAACGCAGGTGATGAAGCATTAGAACACGCTTTATTTACAAAAGCAAATGTAATTGTTAGTGAAGATAGAATTAAAGGTATTCAAAAAGCACTAGATTTAGGTGCAAAATGCGTTATTTTAGATGACGCTTTTTCTAAGACAAATATAAAAAAATTTGATATTTTATTAAACTCAAATATAAAATATAAATATAATTTTACCCTTCCAAGTGGAGCTTATAGACTTTCTAAAAGTTATGAAAAATTTGCAGATTTTAATGCTTATCAAGATTTACATTTTAAAAGGACTTCTTTTATTAAAGACATTAAAGAAGATATGATTTTAATATCAGCTATTGCAAAGCCTTTTAGATTATTGCAATATAAAGATTTAGTAAAAGCTTATTATTTTTATAACGACCATTCAAGTTTTAATAAAGAAGAGCTAATAAATCTTATGCAAAAGCACAATGCAAAATATATTTTGCTAACTAAAAAAGATTATGTAAAAATAAAAGATTTTAATCTAGAAACTATATTAATTGATGAAGAATTAATAATTTTTGATGAGTTAAAAACAGCTATATTTAATTATTTAAAGGAATTTAATGTATCTTATAAAGACAACCAGCAATGATTTAGAATTGCTTAAAAAAATTGCAAATAAAATAATCAAAAAAGAGCTTAGCAAGTGTATTCATATTGCTAAAATTACAAGTATTTATAAATGGGACGGAAAAATTATTAATGATGATGAGTTTAGTTTAGAAATAAAATCAAAAAATATAAAAAAGGTTTATAAAATAATCAAAAAACACCATAATTACGAATGTTTTGAGTTTGTGTATTATAAATTTAAAGCAAAAGATAAGTATTTAGAATTTTTAAAGGAGAAATAATGATATTTTATTCAAGTAGAGATGAAAACATTACAAGTGATTTTGCAAATGCACTTAAAAACCCACTCTCAAGCGATGGGGGATTGTTTTGCCCTAGTAAATTGCAAGTATTTAATAAAGATGAATTAAAAGGTTTGGGTTATAAAGAATTTGCTAAAAAGATTTTTTCAAGTTTGAGTGATGATTTGAGTAATTTTGAAAAGAGTTTAGATGAATATTTAGATTTTGATACTAAAGAGCCTTTTGTTATCAAAAAACTTGATAGTAAAACTGATATATGTGAATTATTTCACGGAAAAACTAGAGCTTTTAAGGACTTAGCATTAGCACCACTTGCAAGACTTATGGATAATGATAAGCATTTAATTATCTGTGCTACTAGCGGAGATACAGGCCCAGCAACTCTTAGTGCATTTAGTAAAAACAAAAGCTCAAAAGTAGTTTGTATTTTCCCAAAAGGAAAAACAAGTGCTGTTCAAGAGCGTCAAATGGCTAATGTAGATTATGGTAATTCTTTAGTTTTAGCAATTGATGGTAATTTTGATGATGCTCAAAGCACATTAAAAAATCTATTAAACGATAAAGAATTTAAAGAAATTGTAAAAAATCAAGGCTTAAATCTAAGTGCTGCAAATTCACTTAATTTTGGAAGAATTACTTATCAATTGCTATATCATTATTATCTTAGTCTTCAATACAAAAACCCAATAAATGTGATAATTCCTAGTGGGAATTTCGGTAATGCACTTGCTTGTTTTTATGCTAAGCAAATGGGTGCAAATATAGATAAAATCAAAATCGTAAGCAATGAGAATACAATTCTTTATGATTTCTTTACTACAGGTGAATATGATTTAAGAAATCGTGAGTTTAAATGCACTTATTCTCCTGCTATGGATATTTTAAAATCATCAAATCTTGAACGCTTAATGTATTATTTCTTCGGAGCTAGTAGAACTAAACAATTATATTTAAGTCTTGAAAGTGATAAATATTTTAAAATTACTAAAGATGAACTTGCTAGATTAAAAGAGCATTTTATAGCTTATAAATGCAGTGATACCGAAACTTTAGAAAATATTAAAGCTTATAAAAATTATTTATTAGACCCACACACAGCAACAGCTATTAATGCTCTTGATGATAGTTTTAATGTGATTTGTTCTACTGCTGAATGGACTAAATTTACCCCTAGTATTCAAAAAGCTTTAGGCATATTTAAAGATGAATTAAGTGGCATTAAAGATTTGGCTAAAAAGTATAATTATAAGCTTAATGATAGTCTTTTAAATGCTTTAAATTCAACTAATTATTATGCAAAAGATATAAAAGTAGATGAGATTAAAAAAACAATAATAGAATGGATAAAACAATGATTATAATTCCTGCTAGACTTAAATCAAGTCGTTTTAGTGAAAAGATTTTAGTGCCAATCAAAGGCATTCCTATGTGTATTTACACAGCTTTAAATGCTAGTAAGGCTGATAGGGTTGTGATTGCTACTGATAGTTCTAAGGTATTAGAATTAGCAAAAGAATATAATTTAACAGCTATTTTAACAAAGCAAACTCACGAAAGTGGGACTGAAAGATTAGCTGAATGCGTTGATATTTTAGGTCTTAATGATGATGAGTTAATTATAAATCTTCAAGCAGATGAGCCTTTATTTGAGCTTAGCAATTTAATTAAGTTTAAAGAATTTTGCAATGAATTTAAGAATGAATTTTTTATGGCGAGTTGCTATACTATAAAAGATACTCCAAGTGATGAAAATATGGTAAAAGTAGTCCTTGATACTAAGCAAAATGCTATATATTTTTCAAGAGCTGTAATTCCTTACGATAGAGATAAAAAGGGTGTAAAATACAATCATCATTTAGGTATATACGCTTATACAGCTAAGTCTTTAAAAGAATTTATAACTCTTAAATCAAGCTTAGAACATATTGAAAAATTAGAGCAATTAAGAGCTATTGAAAATGGCAAAATCATTAAAATGTGCGAGATTAATACAAAGTCTTTTGGTATTGATACAAAGGCTGATTACGAAAGATTATTGCAGGTTTTAGAAAATGACAAATGAGCTAATTTTAGCCATTATTAGTATTGTATTTTTTATAGTTTGCATTATTTTTTATATTCGTTATATAAATATTTTTAAGAGTGAAAGCTCGCTTAAAAACGAGTTTTTATCTCTTGCTAAAGATAAAGAATATTTGAGTGTTTTGAGTGAGAATTTAAAACAAGAATTAAATAATTATAAAAATAATTTAGTGCAAATTGAAAATGAAAGAAATAATTTAAATATTCAAAACTCGGCTTTAAGCGAAAAAGTAAATAATCTTGAAAATGATTATAAAGAATTAAAAAACGAGAATAATTTTATAAATGCTGAAATAGCAAACAAGCGTAATCAAAATGAAATTTTAAATACAGAACTTTCAAGGCTAAATGAAGAGCTTAAAAATACTAAAGAGCAATTTGAAAAAGAGTGCGAAAACTTAAAAAATACAAAAGATATTTTAGATAATTTATCTTCTAAATACCATTTAGAAAATGCTAAAAACGAAGCTTTAAACGAAAAAGTAAAATTGTATGAAAACAATTTAAAATCTTTAGAAGAAAAATATGAAAATACTTTAAAAACCTTAGAAAATAACCTAAAAGAGCAAAATGAAAAAAGCTCAAAATTAATTTATGAAGAAAACACAAAAGTATTATTAAATAATTCAAATGAGCTTTTAAACAAGATTTTTAGCCCTTTAAAAGAGCAAATTAGCGAATATGAAAAAGCTTTATTAAAGCAAAATACAAGCATAGAAAATAATATAAAAACAATGTTTGAAACAAGTCAGAATTTAGGCAAAAAGGCTGATGAGTTTGCTAATATTTTAAAAGGTGATAAAAAGGCTCGTGGGGATTTTGGAGAGATTATGCTTAAGCAGTGTTTATTATCTAGTGGGCTTATTGAAAACGAGCATTTTTTTATGCAAGAAAGCTTTAAAGATAGTGATAATAATACAAAAAGACCAGATGCGATTGTGTATTTTGAACCTAACAAATGCGTTATTATTGATTCTAAGTTCTCTTTACCAAGTAGTGATAATTTAGAAGTTTATAAAGATGAAATTGCAAATAATTTAAATGCTAGGATAAATGAACTTGCGAAAAAAGATTATGAATTAGCAGTTGATTTTGCAAATGAATATGTGATTTTATTTGTGCCTTATCAAAATATTTTAGATTTAGCCTTAGAAAGTGATTCACAGATTTTTAAAAAAGCCGAAGCTAAAAAGATATTTTTAGTAAGTCCTACTACGCTTTTTATGGGACTTAAAATGATTTATTTTGGCTGGAAAAACTATGAAGTAAATCAAAACGCTTTAAAAGTCTTTAATGAATTTGGTAAATTTTATGATAAATACGCTAGTTTTTATGAAGATTATGAAAAATTAAAAAAACAATGCGAAAATGGTTTTTTAAAAATTGATACTCATTTATATGGTAAAGGTAGTATTAGTTCTCGTTTAGAAAATCTAAAAGCCTTAGGTATTAAAAACAAAAAAGAATTAAGCGAATTAGCAAAAGATTTAAAAGATAGTGAAATTACTAGATTGATTGATAAAAAATAATTAAAGTATTAATTATTTTTAAAAGTTTTATGAATTAAATAATAAATTATAAATCCTTTTAAAAGTTCTATTTTAAGGGGATTTTTTTAAAATTTTTGAATTGTTTTTTTAAAAAAATTTGTTATTATTTATAAGCATACATTTAGGAGAGAAAATGATTTTTTTAATACCATTAATTATATTTATAGGAATACTTTTTGGGATTGATTACATATATTTTCAAGATGATGATAATAATGTAAAACAAGAAAAAGTTATAAAAAAACAAGAAGTAAGCAATGTAGATGAATATATCAAAAAGTATACAAAATGATAAAACAAGCTTTAATTGATACTTTTGCCGTTGCCGTTGCTTATATAGTAATTGGTATTGCATTTGGCATTCTTGCTTATTCAAATTCTTTTAGTTTTTTTGAAGTTTTTGTGGCTGCTGTTTTTGTTTTTTCTGCGTCATTGCAATTTTTATTATTATCTTTACTTAGCTCGGGTGCTAGTTTAGTAGAGATTTTAATAGCTTCAAGTTTGCTAAATCTTAGACATTTTTTCTATGTTTTAGGAGCTTTAAAATATTTTAGAGATTTAGGCTTTATAAAATACTATGCGATTTTTACTTTAACTGATGAGAGTTTTGCCTTACTTAGTGCAAAAGATTATGATAAAAAAACTGCCGTATTAATTCTAACTTTTAATCATTTTTATTGGATTTTTGGTTGTATTGTAGGGTATTTTATAGCAAGTTTTGCTAAGGCTGATTATAGTGCTTTAGGATTTTCTTTAAATGCTTTATTTATAGTTTTAGCTTACGAACTTTACATAAAACATAAAGAAAATAAAGTATTTTTCATAGCCTTAACTCTTGGGCTTATAGGTTTATTTTTCATAGATAAACAATATATGATGTTAAGTTGTATTTTTTCAGGAATTTTTATATTGATTTTAGGAAAGAAATTATGTCTTATACGATGAGTGCTTTATTAATTGCTGGTTTTAGTGCTGTTGTTTTAAAGGCTTTAGCTTATATATTTTTTGGGACAAAAAAACCAAATGAACTTTTAATGTATCTTGAAAAACATATGCCACTTTTGATTATGGTTATCTTAGTTTGCTTTTTATATAAAGGCTTAGATTATGAAAACCCACCTTATGCAAGTGATTATTTAGTAGCTGGGCTTGTTGCCTTAATCTCTCATATAATGTTTAAAAAAGGTTTTATTAGCATTATTTTAGCAACTTGTGTTTTTTATGTTTTACACGAAATTATTTTTTAGGAATTTAAATTGAGATATAGTGTTTTATTACTTAGTTTATTGTTTTTGAGTGCTTGTGGTGGTGGCGGTGGTGCTGCTAGTGTAGAGCCAAATAATTCAAATAATCAAAGCATAATTAATAAAGATTATACAAATTATTTGCCTACTGCTAATTTTAATTTAGAAGATAGTTTATATAATAGTAGTTATTTAAAATTCACACCGCAAAATTCTTCATCAAGCTATGTTACAAATATAGGCTTTAGCTCTAATTGGAATCAAGGTTTTTTAGGAACAGGAATAATCTTAGCTATCCTAGATACAGGGACAAGTGATTTAAGCAAATTAGCTTTTAATAATCATTATGATTACAATAATCACGCAACATTATATTGGAATGATTTAGAATATAGAGTTAATAATGCTAATTTTGCTCAAAAAACTTACAAAAGCTCTGTTTTGATTAATGAAAAAACAAAAGCAAAAGCAACTCATGGAATGCTAGTAATGAATACAGCAAATCATTTGGCAAAGGATATAAGATTTGCTAATGTGCCTTTGCCTTTACTTGATGCATATAAAAATAAGTTAAGTTCAGGAGATGATATAAATCTTGCCGCTACAATTGATTATTTATCAAATAGTGGGATAAGGTTTTTTAATCGTTCTTTTGCAGAAATAGGCGAAATTAATAAAAGCGAAGAATTAGTTGGGAATTTTTATCCAGCAATTATGCAAAATAATGCTCTTATAGTTAGTTCAGCGGGAAATGAGGAAACAACAGGAGATTTTTCAGCTCATGCTTTACCTATTAATAGCCCACTTAGAAAAGGTTGGATAATTGCACTTGGTTATTATGATAAACCAAAAGAAGATTACAAAAATATTTATTATATTATAGATAATGGGGTTAAAAAATATGTATATTCTGCAGGAAATACTTGCAAAAAATACGGAATTGATGATTGTATAGCAGCTCCTTTTTTAATAAATAATAATGCAGGAACTAGCTTTAGTGCCCCAGCTATTTTAACTCTTGGTGCTTTAATTTATGAAAAATATCCTTGGATGAGTAATGATAATATTAAAGAGAGTATTTTTACAACGGCTTATAAGGTTTATGGAGCAAATGAAAGCGAAGTTAAAGCTCATTTTGGAGAAGGCATTATAAATCCAGCAAAAGCAATGAATGGAGTTGCAAGTTTAAGGCATGATTTTAATGCTAATGTAGATATAGATAATTTATATGTATTCTCAAATGATATTAGTGGTAATGCAGGGCTTATTAAAGATGGGATTGGAACTCTTGCTTTAAGTGGAAAAAACACTTTTACAGGAGATATAAGTATTAAAAAAGGTGTTTTGTGGCTTAGTAATTCAAATAAAGCTAGTATCACTAATAATTCTATATTAAGAATGAGTAATGCTAGTGCTGCAAATTTAACCAATAATGGAATTTTAGTTAATGAAGGAATGGAAGTTAATAACCTAAAATTAGCTAATACAAGCGTAGTTTATACAAATATAGGCGAAAAATTTAATGTAATTAATAAAGCTATACTTAATGGGGATTTAAATGTAGTTGGGGTTAAATACGGCTATACTTTAAATAAAGAAAGAGAAAATATCTTAACAGCAGGAAGTATTGAAGGTGAGTTTAAAAATATAAAACCAAATTCTACATTTTTGAAATTAAGCGAACCAATATATGATGAAAATAATTTAAGTATTAAGGTAGATAAAATTGATGATTTAAATACTTTACCTGAATTAAATGCTTATGCTAAGAAAAATTACACAAGTTTATTTTCAAAATTTGATAGATTGCTTTATGAAACAAAAAAGCCTGATTTACCATTGGATACGGCAAATTATAAAGAAGTGAATTTAAATGGTAATTTAAGCGAAAGCGAGTTTTTAAAATACAATATGATTGCAAATGCGATAATAAATACAACAAAAGATGAATTAGCATCTACTACGAAAATATTATTTGCAGAAGATATTTATACAAACTCAATTTTAAATATCGCAAGGATAAAATCACTAAATAAAATAAGTTTTGATAATTTCGGAGTAAGTTATAATTACAATAAAATTAGTGATTTAAAAGAAAGTTCAAGTGAATATAAAATAGCTAATAATTTTGATAATTTAGGTCTTGCTTTTGTTTATAATGACGCTAGGATTTATAATGATAATTTTAAAAACAATTCAAGAACTTTAGGCTTTTTAGCAGGTTATAAAATAGATTTAGATGATTATTATTCTAAGAATTTGATTTCGTATTTTGATATTAAAAATAATGCAAATAGATTTGATTTAAGCTCAAAATTTAAAAATAAAGCCTTTTTAATCTCAAGTGAATTAGGATTAAATAATAATATTAGTCCTTATTTTAGGTTAAATTATTTGAAGTATTTTCAAGATAGTTTTAGTGAAAATAGTAATCTATTAGCTTTATCGTTTAATAAGTTTAATAAAGACTTTTATTATGCTAATTTAGGAATTAATTCTAATTTTGCTTTTAAAAAGCTAAATCTTAAAACTTATGCTGATTTAGAATATAATTTCAATAAAGATTATTATTTTTTAGCTAAATATGATTTTTCTGATGAATTAAAAATATCAAATGGCTTTTATAAACAATATTTATTTAATTTAGGTATTAATTTATCTTATCGTTTAAATGATAAAGTTAATTTTAATTTTGATTATAATAATTCATTTGCTAAGAATTATTTTGCAAATAAATTTAATTTAGGATTTTTATATGAATTTTAAACTATCATTAATTGCTTCTATATTTTTATTAAGTGCTTGTGGTGGTGGCGGTGGTGGAGCTGTAGTTCCGGTTTCAAATTCTATTCCAAAAACGACACCTATAAGTAGTCCAAATCCAGTTACACCAAAACCTAGTAATCCAGTTCCAAGTAATCCGGATTTAAAGCCAAGTAATCCAAGCCCAAATAATTCAGAGCCTAGTATTCCAAAACCAATTGAGCCAAATCTAGTGCTAAATCTTGTTAATACAAATATAAGCAAGGCAGAAATTAAAGAAACTTATGCTAATTTGCCTAACATTAAAATAGAAAATAAAGTAGAGTTAAGCGCAAAATTAACAAGCCAAAATAAAGAAGTAATAGAAGTTTTTAATAAGCTTTATGATAGTTCTTTAAAGACTTTTAGTGTAGCAAATAATGTTTCTAATTACGAAAGCTCAAAAGATATAGTAAATACAGATGATATTAATTCAAGAGCTGAAGCAAAACAATCAAGCTATGGATTTAGTTTTAATTGGAATCAAGGCTTTTTAGGTAATGGAATAATTATAGGTATAAATGATACAGGGACTAATGATTTAAAAAATATATTATTTAACGAGCATTATGATTATAAAAAGACAAATCAAACTAAATGGAATTCATTAGCAAATAGGATAGATGATGATAATTTTATAAGTAAAAACTATTCAAATTCTATTTTAAAAGATAGCAATAATAGTCCTATTTTACACGGCAAAAATGTAATAGATACAGCAAGTCTTATTGCAAATAAAATAAAATTTGCAAATATTGTAAATCCTATTAGTAAAAGTGAAATTGGCGATGATATTAATTTAGCCGCTACAATTGATGCTTTATCAAATAGTGGAGTTAGGTTTTTTAATCAATCTTATGAATATAGTAATTTAGATTATTCAAGTCCAAATACAGGCATATTTTATACGGCAATTATGAAAAATAATGCTTTAGTTTTTAATGCAGCAGGTAATATTACTGATAATATTAATAAGCCTTTTACAACCCACGCAATCCCACTTGATAGTCCTTTAAGAAAAGGTTGGGTAATTGTTTTAGGATATAAAACAGATACTGCAAGAGCAGATGAATATGGTAAGCATTTTTACATACAAGATAATGATGGAGCAATTAAAGAAGTTTTTCATCACGGAAATACTTGCAAGAAAAATGGTTGGGATGATTGTATTTCAGCTCCTTTTAAAATAAATGGAATTGAAGGCACAAGTTATAGCACTCCAGCAACTGCTAGTGTGGCGGCTTTAATTTATGAAAAATACCCTTGGATGAGTAATGATAATATTAAAGAGAGTTTATTTACAACCGCATTTAAGGTTACAAGCACTACAAATAATGCTGATGATATTAAGGCTCGTTTTGGGGTAGGGATTTTAAATCCTACTCGTGCTATGAATGGGGTTGCTGAGTTTAGAAAAGACTTTTATGCTAATGTGGATTTAGATAATTTATATGTATTTTCAAATAATATTAAAGGTGATTTTGGTCTTATTAAAGATGGAATTGGGACTTTAGTATTAAGTGGGGATAATACTTTTAAAGGTAATAGCGAGATTAAAAACGGCACATTGTGGCTAACTGGCAAGAAAAATCAAGCACATTTTACAAATACAAATGGTGTTTTAAGAGTAAGCAATACAACTGCAAGTGGTATTACAAATAATAGTGTTTTAATAAACGAAGGTTTAACTTTAGGTAGCCTTGAATTAGGTTCAAATAGCAAGATTTATTCTAATTTAGGCGAGAGTTTTAGAGTTTTAGGTAATGCTAAATTAGACGGGGAATTTAATTTAGTAGGTGTTAAATCAGGTGCGAATATAACTCAAGGTCAAAATGTAGATATTCTAACGGCAAGAAGCATTGAAAATAGATTTAAATCAGTGCAATCATTGGTAACCTTTTTAGAAATTAATGAGCCAACTTATACTAATGATAAAGTAAGCGTTATGGTTAAAAGAATTGATTTGAATAAAATTAATAATTTAAATGATTTTGCAAGCAAAAATTATCAATTATTGTTTAATCAACTTGATAATTATTTAGAATACGAAGTTGGTAAAAGAGATAAAACAAGCGATGATTTAGCTTATAATAATATTAATTTAGATGGGTATTTAAGCGAAGCTGAATACAATTTAAGAAGAGCTGATTTGTTTTATGCTAGTATTTTAAACACTACCCAAGACGAATTAGCAAAAAATACAAATAAGCTTTTTGCTAATGATTTATACGATAATAGTTTAATGAATATTGCAAAGGTTAAAAGTATTCAAGCAAATGATTTAAAAGATGATTTTAATATAGAACAAAGTTATAAATATAATAAAATTAATTCTTTAAAAGAAAGCTCAAATGAGACTTTAATTAGCAATGCTTTAATAAAAGATGATTTTAAATTCGCTTTAGGTTTTGTTTATAATAATTCAAATATTTATAATGATGATTTTAAAAACAATGCAAGAACTCTTGGCTTAATTGCTAATGCGAATTTTAATTTAGATGATTTTTATATCAATAATAAATTAAGTTATATTAATACTTTAAATAAGACAGAAAGATTTGGCAATTATGCAAAATTTTATGATAATTCTTTAGCATATACTTTAAAATTTGCTTATAAATTGAATGATTTTTATCCTTTTGTCGCTTTAAATGGTATTTTTTATAAACAAAATTCTTTTAATGAATTAGGCAATGATTTTAGCGTAAGTGTTAATAGCTTTAAAAAGTTTTTTACTTATTCAAATATAGGACTTGAGTATAAGAAAAATTTAAATTATTTAAACTTGTTAGCTAGTGTTGATTTAGAATATAATTTTTACAAACATTATTTATTAAAGGCAAAAAATATAAGCTATCAAAATAGCATTGATATTAGTAATGGTTTTTCAAAAAAACTATTAACTAATATTAATTTAGGTTTAGGTTATTCTTTTAACGATAGGCTTAATCTTGGGATAAATTATAAGTTAAATTATGCTAAAGATTATTTTGCCAATAAGTTTATGTTGGGTATTAATTATAATTTTTAAGGAGCTTTAATGAGAGTTTTTAAGTTTGGCGATAATATAGATACAGATTTAATCATAGCCGCAAGATATTTAAATACAAGTGATGAAAAAGTATTAGCTAGTTATGTTATGGAAGATGCTAGACCTGGATTTTTTAAAGAAATTAAAGAAAATGATTGCATAGTTGCAGGAGAGAATTTTGGCTGTGGTTCTAGTCGTGAGCACGCACCAATTGCTATTAAAGCTGCAAATATTAAATGTGTAATCGCAAAAACTTATGCGAGAATTTTTTATAGAAACGCATACAATACTGGACTTTTAATATTAGAGTGCAACGATACTGATAAAATTGCAGAAAATGATGAATTAGATATAGATATTACAAATGGAATTATTAAAAATATCACAAAAAACGAAAGCTATAAAATAAATCCAATCCCTGTATTTATGCAAGAATTATTAAATGCGGGTGGTTTGATTGAATACGCTAGTAAGGTTGCAAAATGAATAAAATTTGTGTAATTAAAGGCGATGGAATAGGCCCTGAAATAATCAATGAAGCTATAAGAGTTTTAAAAGTAGTTCGCCCTGATTTAGAATATACTGAATGCTTAATGGGTGGGGCTGCGATTGATGCTGTTGGAGTTCCTTTACCACAAGAAACTATTGATGTAGCATTAAATTCTAATGCAGTTTTATTTGGTGCAATTGGTGGAGAAAAATGGGATAAGCTAGAACGCCATTTAAGACCTGAGAGTGGATTATTAGCACTTAGAAAAGCTTTAGGAGTATTTGCAAATCTTCGTCCTGCTTTTGTATATGATGGGCTTGAAGAGCTTAGCACTATTAAAGCTAGTGTTGTAAAAGGCGTTGATTTACTTGTAGTAAGAGAATTAACGGGTGGAATTTATTTTGGACAACCTAGAGAAAAACTAGCAGATAGAGCTTATAATACAATGGTTTATACTCGTGATGAGATAATTAGAATTGCAAAAATTGGTTTTGAAAGTGCAATGAAACGCCGCAAAAAATTATGTATGGTAGATAAAGCTAATGTGCTTGAAACTTCAGCTTTATGGAGAGAAGTTTGCGATGAGTTGGCTGTAAATTATCCTGAAGTTGAATTAAGCTATATGTATGTAGATAATGCTGCTATGCAACTTATTAAAAATCCAAAGCAATTTGATGTGATTTTAACAGAGAATTTATTCGGAGATATTTTAAGCGATGAAGCTAGTATGGTAGTTGGCTCAATCGGATTACTTGCAAGTGCTAGTATAGGTGGAAAAGTTGGACTTTATGAGCCAATTCACGGAAGTGCTCCTGATATTGCTGGTCAAGGCATAGCAAATCCAATTGCTACAATTTTGAGTGCTGCTATGATGTTAAGATTTGCATTAAACGATGAAGTATCAGCATCAAAAATAGAAAATGCAGTAAAAAGAGTAATAAGCGAAGGCTATGGATGTGCTGATTTAGCTAATGCAAAAATTAAATTAAATACCCAAGAAATGGGCGAATTAGTAGCGAAGTATTGCTAATGCAAACAATAACCGCAGCAAAGATTTATGAAGAACAAGGGCTAAGAGAAGAAGCCCTTGAAATATATAAAAATATTTTAAAGCGTGATAAAAACAATCAAGCAGCTAAAGAAGGTATTTATAGATTAAGTGGTGCTAAGGTGCATAAACTTGAGCTTAATTTATTAATGTATGATTTTTTTATGAATGCTAAAAGCGAACAAGAATATAATGAGTTTAAAAGGTGGCTAATAAATATATGAATAATGAAGAATTATCACAAATGATTGATAGATTATCTCAAGTAGCAGCAGAAGAGATTAAAAAAGAATACGAAAAAGCTGAAGAAGAGCAAATAAATGAAGTAAAAGCAGTAAATGAAATCAGTAGCGAAGAAGAGATAATAGCTAAGATTGAAGATATTCAAAGAGCTAAAGAAACTACTAGCACAGCTATGCTATCAACTTATGAAAAGCAATATTTATTGAAAATTAAAGAAAGAATTTTAGTTCTTTTTGAAGCTTTAAACACCAAGCAAAATGAAGAAGATTTACAAAAAAGATTAGAAATAACAATATCTTTTATAGAATTTTTACTAGCAAGTATTGAAGAGCGTTTAAAAAATTAATGCTTCCTTGGGATGATGAGATTTTTTTAACAATACAATCAATTTTATCAAAATACACAAAAAGAGCTTATTTTGTGGGTGGTTGTGTTAGAGATATTTATCTAAGAAATAATACAAATGATTATGATATAGAGATTTATGATGTAAGTCCTAGTAAAATGGAGCAGATTGCTAAAGAATTAAACGCTTTAGGTGTAGGCAAAAGTTTTTTTGTATATAAAAAAGCAAATTATGATTTAGCACTTGCAAGAACAGAGAAAAAAACAGGCGATTTACATACGGATTTTCGTGTAAAAGTTGAAACAAGCATATACAAAGGCTCGCTTAGAAGAGATTTTCGTATGAATACAATAATGATTAATATTTTTACACAAGAAATAATAGACTTACATAAAGGCATTCAAGATTGTAAAAAAAAGCTAATTAGAATAGTGAATTATTCTACATTTAAAGAAGATTCGCTAAGGCTTTTAAGATTTATTCAATTCATTGCTAGATTTAAGCTAAAGACTAAGAAAAAGGATTTAAGGTATCTAAAAAAAATTGATATTTCAAACCTTAGCAAGGATAGAATTTATAATGAATTAATAAAATTATTTGAAGCAAAATACCCTGAAATTGGGCTTTATTATTTGTATAAACTAAATTTATTTGAAAAATGTTTTGGTTTTAGTGTTAGCAAATATGAATTTTTTGCTGTTTTAAAAAAGATTAAAGATAATAAGAATTTAGTTTGTAAGGAAAAAAGATTTGCTTTAATGTTTTTTTATTTTATTGATTATTTTAATACATATTATCAATTTATGCCTTATAAAAAAATGCTTTTCTTTTTAACAAAAGAGCCAAATTTTAATGATTTAAATGACTATAATTTATGCAAAATTGCTATTAAAATGCCACTTAGAGAGTGGCTTGGACTAAATAAGGATATTGTAAAACGAGCTAAAGAATTAGGAATTTATAATGACAAAATAAAAGTCGTATATGAAAATATTAGCTCAAAAGAAGAAGCACTAATATGCGAAGAAAAAGCCATTAAGGAGTATATGAAAAATGTTTAATATAGTTTTAGTTGAGCCAAGAATTGCAGGAAATGTAGGGACAATAGGTAGAATGTGCTATAACTTAGGTTTTAAATTGCACCTTGTTGGACCTCATTTTTTGGATTTTTCAAACAAAAAGATTATGCATGCAGGTCTTGATTATTGGGATAAACTTGAGCCGATTTTTTGGGATAATGCAAAGGATTTTTTAGCTAATAATGATATTGCTAAAATGAAATTCGCTAGCACAAAATCAAAAAATCCTTATTTTAACGCTAGTTTTAATGAAGGAGATTTTATAGTGTTTGGAAGTGAGAGTTTTGGTTTGCCACAGCCTGAAATTAAAGAGATTTTAAGTAATGAAAACACCTTTTTAATACCTATGAAAAGTTATGGCAGGTCGCTTAATCTAGCTCAAAGCGTTGCGTTTTTAAGCTCGGAAGCCTTAAGGCAGAATTTTAAAAATTTTAGTATTTAGTATTTATCTAGTTACTACTAACTAGATAAATTATTTTTTCTAAACAAAAGCAAAGAATTAAACACCACAACAAGCGATGAAATACTCATAAGCATAGCACAAAGTGCAGGATTTAAATGCAAATTAATCTCGCTAAAAACCCCACAAGCTAGAGCAATTCCTATGAAATTATAAAAAAACGATATGAATAAATTTTGCTTAATCTTACTATAAGCTTTATCAAAAATCTCAAAAAGTTTTATGATTTTAATCAAATCATTTTTTAGCAATATCGCATCGGCTTTATTTTTAGCAATTGCATTTGCGTTGCTAAATGATATACCAAAATTAGCCGTTCTTAATGCCTTAATATCATTAGCCCCGTCCCCAATAAATACGCTTTTTGCGTTTAAATTCTTTATTATCGCAGCTTTATTTTCAGGTGTAACTCTAAAATAATATTCGCTAATTTCTAGTTTATTTGCTAGATTTTCTACTCTTTCTTTACTATCTCCGCTAATTATTATTATTCTTTTATTGAGTGATTTTAAAAAGCTAATTAATTCTTTTGCATTTTCGTTAA
The DNA here is from genome assembly GCF_020137585.1 of Campylobacter sp. RM12654. Lineage (NCBI taxonomy): Bacteria > Pseudomonadati > Campylobacterota > Epsilonproteobacteria > Campylobacterales > Campylobacteraceae > Campylobacter > Campylobacter sp. RM12654. The sequence goes on along the minus strand of NZ_JACGAR010000010.1, from coordinate 3,083 downwards.
TTTCGTTTTCTAGAGTAATTTTGCCTAAATACAAATCATTTTTATAGCATAAAAACTCATTTTCGCAAGGTTTTATTTCTACTTTTAAATTCTCATCAGTATAAATTAAAGAATTATCCTTTAAAGCACAAGTTCCATTTAAATCTAAAAAATCAGTAAAATTATTCGTAATACTCTTAGCTATTGGGTGATTTTGAGTATTTTCAATACTTGCAATTAGCCTAAAATCAGCTTCGCTTAAATCGTGTGATATTTTTTGCACTGAATTTGTAAGTGTGCCTGTTTTATCAAAAACAAAGCATTCTATATCTTTTATTGAGTTAATTAGCTCTGGATTTTTTAAAATTATTCCTTCTTTAAAGCATAAATTAATGCAAATTACTATTACCATAGGAATTGCAAGTCCTAAGGCACATGGACATGAAATTAACAACACACTACTAACATAAAAAAACACCTTAGAAGAATCTATAAAATACCAAGCAAGTCCTGTAATACTAGCGATTATACAAATTATTAATACAAAATATTTGCTAATCTTATCAACTAATTTAAAGGCTTTTAAATCCTTATTATTAGCTTTCATTGCTTCATCTTTAAGTTTTTCAAGTGAGCTTTCATAATAAGTGCTAGTTGCTTTTATCTTTAATAATTCGCCCTTATTAATGCTACCTGCATAGACTAATTCTCCTATTTTTTTGCTTAGACTAAAGCTTTCTCCACTAATAACGCTCTCATCAATTAAGGCTTCATTTAGACATATCCCATCTACTAAGATTTCTTCGCCGTTTTTAATAAGTAGCTCATCATCTTTATTTATTTGATTTGCTTTTATTATTTTATTGTTTGCTAGGGTTATTGTAGGGATTTTGCTTGGTGTGATTAAAGAATTTGCTTTAGCTTTTGCTTTATTTTCAATAAATTTTCCAAGCCTAATCACAAAGCAGACAAAAGTGCTTTCAAAAAAGAAATGATGATGAATACTAAAAAATGAATAAAAATAATTAATGCTAATTCCAAGCACTACAAGTAAATCCATTCCATAGCTTTTATGAAATATTACTCTTTTATAAAAATCAAGCGAAAGTAAAATAGCCAAACTTGCAAAAACACAAGAGAATAAAAAGCTAAAATCAATAAAAGTTAAAACACTAAAAATCGCTAAAAAAATTAGCCTAATGCCTTCGTAAGTTTTTTTTGCATTTATTTTTTCTAAGCTTACTTCAAAGCCTAGTTTTTTGATAGCAAAAATTAGCTTTTCACTATCAAAATCATCATTTACACTAAATTCTCCAAATTTATTGATAAAATCAACCCTTGCATCTATTACGCCTAATTTTAAGGCTTCTTGTTTGATTGAATTAGCACAATTTACACAATGCATTCCATTAATAAAAAGCCTTATATTTTTCATACTAATTTACCTAATCTAAATCCTAATTCTAAAAGCTCATCTTCAAATTCTTCTTTATTCGCATTTATAAAAATATATTTTAAATCATCACTAAAATTAATTGCCCCAAAATCTTCTTCTAAAGCATTTTTTATCTTATTTACACAATGATTGCAATTTACATTAAAAATCTCATATTTTTTCATTTTATCTCCTTTAAAAAATGTAGCTTTCCCCATCATCTGGGATTAAAACTCTATCGCTTAAATTATTCTTATTTACAAATTCTTTTAAAGCTTTTCTAGTTAAAATACAATGATTAATAGCTTCTAAATGAACGGCTATTATCTTGCTAGTTGATATTTTAGCAATATTTTTAATATCGTTTTCATTCATAATAATACTATCATCAAATCCTAAAACCATAGCATTTCCAGCATTTACAATAACAATATCATAATTTTGTTTTAAAGTATTTTCAACATCTTTTGTTAAAACACTATCTCCTATTAAATAAACACTTTTGCAATCTTTTGCACTAAAAATAACTCCCATTGTATCACCTAAAAGCCTTGCTAATTCTTCGTTTTTATATATTTCTTCGCTTCCGTGTTTTGCTTTAGTTTTTGTTAGTTTTACTCCTTGAAATTCTAAAGTATCGCTTAAAATCTCAAGATTTTTAAATCCTAAATCTTTAAAATAATTATAATCTTGATTATCTTGAACGAAGACTTTAATATTTTTATCTAATTTTTTACAGGTATATTCATCTATATGGTCTAAATGATTATGAGTAATTATTACAGCATTTACATCATTTATAATTTCTTCAAAACTAAATGGCAAATCCACTAAAGGATTTCTTAAATGTGAATTATAAGTATTTGCAAAACCTTCATAAGTGCCTTTTGGTGCTAACATAGGGTCTATTAAAAAGCACACATTATTTATAGTGATTTTTACACAAGCACTTCTAATTAATTGAACTTTTGTATTCATAAAATCTCCTTAAATTAAATTAAAGGATAGATATTATCTTTTTTAAAAATAATTGTAAATTACTTACTTTTTCGTATGTATGATAAGCTTTTTTCATTTAAAGCATTGAATAATTTCTTTTCTTTTAAAACTTCAATGCCTATTTCTTGAAAAATAATAATAGCTTTTAACATTTGCTTTCCACGATTTGTTAAAAAATATTCTACTTTTAGTGGATAGCCATCATAAGTTATTTTATCTACTAAGCCATTTTCTCTTAATTGATTTAAGTGTTCAAGAAGCATTTTTTGACTAATTCCAATTATATCTTTTTGTAATTTTGATAAAGAAGAATTACCTAAACTTAATTGAAAAATGATTATGCTTTTCCATTTTCCATTTATCATATTTGCAGCTACTTGCAAAGGACAGGTTACATTATTCATATTTATTTGCATAAAAACTCCTTTATACTTACAAATTCGTAAGTAATTTACATTTACTTAAATATGAATTATAATCACAAAAATTAAAAAGGATTAAAGTTATCCTAAAACTAAATTTAAAGGAAAAACAATGACTTGCACCTATCAAGACTTAATTCATAAACCAATAAAACAACATTCAAACAATCATTCTTGTAATCACTCACACCATAACCACTCCCATAATAATTCTAATCACTCACAAGAACACCACGACCATTCTCATA